>NZ_LZGR01000035.1:0-926 GCF_001690255.1 Gilliamella sp. App2-1 | reverse complement strand
GAACTATAAGTTAATTTATAATTTTTTAATCTAGGCGCCAATTCTTTTTTAAAATAATTTATATTCATATTTTATATCTTCTATTTTTTGTCAACTACTTTAATATTACTTACATTTGGTGTCAAAGTTCCACCTTGTTTATTTAAAAGGTGTTTTTGTGAAGGTTTTGCATCAGGACCTAACATTTTATACCATCCTTCTTTACCTCCTTTAATTAAGCTTCTAGTTGGGACATCGAATTCTACATAAACTGAACCTTTTGCAGTTGCACCTTTAAAATCATTAACTCCATTAATAGAGATAAATGTTTGTCCCCCTCCACCTTGAACAATTTTTCCTGTACTTTGCATTTGTTCGAGCTCTTGAGGGGACATCCATCGTCCAACCCTTGTAAAACTTATTTCATTAATTATTTGTGTTTCACCTAGTTTTAGCGAAGAACCAATATTATTGACACTATTCACCCCCTTTCCAGCTTTAGGTGGAGCAATATCATCAATTTTATTAACAACCTTTCCGGCGTTTCCTGCTAATTTTGATGGTACTAATATACTGGTTAGAATTGAAGCCACTTCTTCTAGTGATCGTTGCTCTCCCTTTTGCGCTTTAGCAAAAACATCACGAACATGCTCCCACGTATCACCATTGATTAATGAAGTCATTGCGTCTGATGCAGTTTTATTAGCTTTCCCTAAATCATCGAGTGCAGTATCGCAATAAGATGCCCCCATGGTACAACTTCCTAATGCAAGTATAGCATCTAATGCTGTATCTGCAGCGCCAGCACCAAAATCAACCGCATCACCATATGACATCATTATCCCATTAAGAATTTGAGATGCTGTATTTTCACCAATTTTTTCTCTAATTTCTGTTTTCCAGTATTCAACACTGTTTTTATGTTTTTCACGAAACCTATCACCAAG
>NZ_LZGR01000034.1:0-336 GCF_001690255.1 Gilliamella sp. App2-1 | reverse complement strand
ATACCTAACGCCTCACGATTAAAGTCATCGATGACATTGAATGTCCTAAAGCGACGTTGATTACAGCTACTATCACTCATAAAATCCATTGACCAACATTCACCTTGTTTATTAGGAACCAATAGCCTTTCTGGGCTTCGTGGAGGAATACGTTTTTTACGCTTTACCCTGAGATTAAGCTTTAATTCACAATACACCCGATATACCCGTTTATGATTCCATTTATAGCCGAGCTTTCTGATACGATTAAAGCATTTAGGAAAGCCCCAGCGTAAATGCCGGTCTGTGATAGCATTCAATACCGAAACAATCACCGAATCATCCTGTAACTTAGGT
>NZ_LZGR01000033.1:0-102411 GCF_001690255.1 Gilliamella sp. App2-1 | reverse complement strand
AATTTGGGGACGGATTAGTGACGGGCTTAGGGGGCGTTAGCCATAATCGCTATAGCTTAACTGTTGAGGGGCTGCGCTCGCCGATTTCGGTTTGGCATGTTGACGGTAATGAGTCGTTAAACCAGCCTTGGCGTTATGTGATTACTTTTACCAGCTCTGACAAAGCGTTATCCATTGATTCAGTGCTTAATCAAAAAGCCACATTCTCTTTTAATCCTGTTATCCATCAACCGTATCAAAGCGTAATGTCAACAATCTCATCATTAAGTGACTTACCGTCGGTGAATGATAAACGCACTTTGCATGGGGTGATTACTGAGTTTAGTCTGTTATCGGTCAATAAAGAGGAAGCCCACTACCAGGTGGTATTATCTTCGTGCTTAGCACGGCTGGCTATTGGGCAACATAATGCCATATTTCAACAGCAAAGCGTGGTGAGTGTAGTTGAAGAAGTGCTGCGCAGTCATGGTTTAACGGGCATTGATTACCGTTTAGAGTTAAAAGAGAGCTACCCTGAGCGGGAGTTTATCACGCAGTGGCAAGAAAGTGACCTTGAATTTATTCAACGCTTATTGGCCGATGTGGGTATCTGGTTTCGCTTTGAAACCCACGCCGAGCACCACTGTGATGTAATGGTGTTAAGTGATTATGAGCAAGGCTATGCGCAAGTGGCCGATATTGACGATAAACCGCCCAGTGGCACGCTCGATAGGGGTGTGGAAAGTGTTTGGGATATCAGCCTGCACAGTGAAGTGGTGGTCTCCTCAGTCAAGGTACAAGACTATCACTACCGTGATGCCCTAGCCGATTTACAGGGGGAAGTTAACACCCAACCCAAAGACCGCACCACCTATGGCAGCGACTATCGTTATGCTGAGCACTATAAAGGCTTAGATAGCCACGGACAAGACAACTCGCAAACTCGTGGCGATAATAACGGTGATGATGATAATAATGATAATCGTGATAATGACAATAACACTCACGACAATCAGATTGAAAGCGGTCAGTGGTATGCGCGTATTCGCCATGAACAGGCGATTAGCCAAAAAATTATCCTCAAAGGCAAGAGTAACCGCTATCACCTTGCTCCCGGTCAATGGATTAATATCAACGGCAGTCCGCTAGCAGATATTAATGACGGTATCATTATTTTAAGTGTACAGGGGCAAGGTAATCGCACTGATGCCTATGAACTCACCTTTACCGCCATTCCTTATCACCCCTTAAAACCTTATCGCCCTGCGCCCATACGCTGGCCACAAGTCAGTGGTACGTTACCGGCAAGGGTCACCAGCCCCGACAATGACACCTATGGCTATATTGATACCCAAGGACGCTATCGAGTTAAATTTAATGTTGACCTGAAACAATGGAAAAGTGGCACCGAAAGCTTATGGGTACGCTTAGCCAAACCGTATGCGGGTAACACCTATGGCTTTCACTTCCCGTTAATTGATGGCACCGAAGTGGCCATCGCCTTTATGCAGGGCAATCCCGATAGGCCGTATATTGCCCATGCGATGCATGACAGTGCTCACCCCGACCTTGTTACCACCATTAACAAACACCGCAATGTGATTCGCACGCCGGCTAATAACAAACTGCGCATGGATGATAAACGTGGGCAAGAGCATATTAAACTGGCTACCGAATACGGCAAAACTCAACTTAATTTGGGGCATTTGGTCGATAATAAAAAACAACCCCGCGGTGAAGGCTTTGAGCTACGCACCGACGAATGGGGGGCGATTGCCGCCAATAGAGGCTTATACTTAACCACGCAAACTGAGCCGAAAGCGCAAGGCAAACAGCTCGATATGCAAGCAGCGATTGCCCAACTTGAAAATGCCTTAACCATTGCCAAATCCCTACAAAATGCCGCCACCCAGTCCGAGGCACACAGCGCCGATACCGACAGCCAAGACCAACTTAAAGCCAACTTAAGTGAGCTGACCCAAAGTGGCATTTTAGCCTACGCTCAAGAAGGCCTGGCTCTAACCAGCCCTGAAAATATTCAACTGACAACAGCGAGCAGCCTCACCTTAACCAGCGAACATCAAACCGATATTAACGCTTTAAACAACGTCACTGTTTCATCGGGCGAGGCTATTGGCTTATTTGCCCAAAAATCAGGCATGAAACTGTTTGCCAACCAAGGTGATATTGACCTGCAAGCCCAAAACGCCAACCTTAATATGGCCGCCAAGCAAGATATTAAAGTGAATAGTGTGGATGGTGAGGTAACTATCACAGCGAGCGATGAACTAACACTTATTTGTGGTGGCTCTTATATCAAAATCAGCAGTGAAGGCATCGAACTGGGCACGCCAGATAATATCTATCTTAAATGTAATGTACAACAAAAGATGGGGCCGGCGAATATGGATATAGATGTTTTATTACCTGCTGGTTGTGAATCGGCAATACAAGAAGCGGATAAGCTACAAAAAGCAAATGTAAAACTTGGATAAGTTATGGATAAAATAAATAAATCAATGCAAATGCAAGATATTGAGACTGTTTTTCAACAGATTATTGCGCTGTCATTAAAAAATGATGCAAATTTTTACCTTATCTATCAATCACATGACCAAAAGACCCGTTTAACTGATTTGATTGCAGAAAAAAAATTAACGTTATTTCGATATATCAGCTATCAAATCAAACACACACCGGGACTGATTGAACTTGATTTAAAAAATGAAGAAGATCAAATCATTTTAAAACAAAGTATTCAAGAATTTTATTTAGCTCTCGATCCTAAAACAGTGTTACTTGCAAAACCACGTTCTGTATATGGCTGGATTTATTCCTCATTTAATGCGGATGTATTAGCACAAGAGTTAGGAATAGTTGCGATTCAACCCTCAAGTGACGGTAAACAATTATTGCGTTATTTTGACCCATCGGTGTTACCACCACTGTTAAATATTTTCATTTTGGCGCAAAAAAAAATATTACTTAATCCTGTCCATTCATGGTTATATCTTAACAGTGATGGCCATTTAATTATTGAAAAAAATCCTCGAAATGAGCGTAACAATCTTATTGGTAATTTGGGGATCATCAAGCAACAATGGCAACAAATAAACTGGATCGAAAGCCGTAATCAAACGCTTGCTCGTTATCATTTTTTTCACCCAGAATATAGCTTAACTGAAAGTGAAGCTGATTGCATTATTATGCAATCTTTTCAAAATGCCACCCTCAAAGGATACCATGATAAACGAGATCTAGCCGAATATGCTTATCGCAGTTTAGTTATACATCCCGAATTTATTGAACATCCGATTGTTATTGGAGCAATAAATCAACATCGTCACCAATCACTCATAAAACAATTACAAACTATAACCCCAGCACAATGGGATATGGTAGCGGATGAATGTATCATTAATACAAAGGAAATAAATAATGGGTTTATGTGAAAAATGCCAATCTAAAGGTCTACCAATTTATCCCGTTCGTTATGCTGTTGCACCTAAATATATCATGGCAGATTTACCCTCATGGGCAAAAAACGATATGCTGCCTATTTTAAAAGGAGATAGCAAATATGTGCTAAGAACCATGCGAGCAGGCTATCTTTATGTGTTATGTCAGTATGAAGACAACATGACAGATTTAGATATCTCCATTTATAGGGTCGATGAACAAGGTGGATTTTGGCAACAAGATATTAGCAAAGAGCAAGATATATTAAGATTTGACGATACCCTAATTGAAGAAAACCTTTCTATACCTTTCAATGATATACAAACAACTTGCGGCAATAGTGCCCATTTATCAAGCAATATCGCCTTTATTACACTGTCAAACCCCGAAAAATGTGAAAAAGCTTGGCTTGCCTTTAGTGAACATAAATGGAGTGCTAAGACTTTAAAAAAATACCTGATTGATGAAGATAAACGTAACTTGCGAATGCAACTTATCAAACCAAAGCAATGGTTAAATTCGCAAACCAACGGCATTGGTATAACTACCGCTAATCAGGAAGCTATCGCCTCAACCTTGGATATCCAAAACCTTGATGATTTTAAAGAAAGAATCACAACATCCTTACCAAAATTTAAAAGCATTAACTACTCATTTTGCTTTCCGTATTTGTATGATAATAAACCATTAGACAAAAGTACGCTTTCGCAAAGTGCTATACTTAGCCAACCATTTACATATGATAAACAGCTATTCAAAAAACGAAGTACATTAGCACCTTGGCAATCACTAACCAAGCCAGTTTATGACCCAATCACCCCAAAAGAGCTGTATTCAGTCTATCTACATAAAAAAATGATGTCAGCCGAACGTAACAGCACAGATTGTTCACCGATGATGGTAGTATTAAACGACAGTATTGGTATTGCTGCCGAATTAAGCCATTGGGGTAACAGTGCATTAAATTCGTTTAGAAAAATAATGACAGAAAGACAGCGTGAAAATGCCACTTGTAGTGGTATTGCAATGCTTGAAGCAGCAATCAAAAACAGAGATCTTGCGGACAGTGAAGAAGATTTTAAAAAACAGATAAAAAACACCAATAGAAAATACCTTTCTGATGCAAAATATTTTAATAAAAAAGTAAAACCTCATGATATTGGTGTTTTAGGAACCGATACAACCCGAATCATCCCATGGAGCGAAGAACAAAAAGCCCAAGGCCAACGTGTTATTAATATGGTGAGTGAATCTAAAAACTATAATTTTGTTTCCCAATATCCTAATCCCTATTTAACCGATATAGAACAAGCGGTAAAAAGTACAAAATATAGTGCCGCAATATTAGTCCAATTTGTACAAGAAAACTACCTGCTTGAAGAAATGGGTGAAGAAAGACACGCACAAGTTTTTGAACAGGTATTTAAATTAAATAAACAAGCAGAGATGGTAAACATTAAACGCTTAGATATTAAATTAGCAGCAATAAGAATCGAATTTGAAGCTAAAGCTCAGGCGTATAAAGCAGCATGGCATGAAAAAAATAAAACCGAACAATCGGCCGAAAAGCGTTGGCGCAAATATGAATATCATTTAAACAAAGATTATAAACTCTATAAAGAAAAATATGCCGCTTTTTTGCAAGAGGCTGAAAACTATATTGCAGGATTATTAAATGATTTAATTTTATGGGTAGATTGCAGTAAGCAAAAAGAAAGGCATCCAATTTCATTATCGGCCGATGATTTTGCACAAGATGATGATAATTATTTGGCGTTTGCCAACGATATTTTAATGACCTTAGGCATGCAAGCCCAAAGTAGTAAAGTTACCCAGTTATTCACCCAGTTAATTGAGGACGCAAACTTAGAGGGTCATAATATTGTGTGGTCAGCGGCGTTTGCTCATCGCAAATTAGATAAAGAAAAACAAAAAAAATGTGTCAAGTTCTTATTATCATTAAATAAAACAACCCAATTAAAACCGCAATCTTATGGCGAATTCTTAAATAAATTAGAAACAGTATTAGAATTTTATCAAGCCGAATCAGTAGAAAGCAATGCCATGATAGGTATCGCTAATAGCATTGCCAATATCAGGAACTCACTTTTTGACCCACAAAATGAACATAAAGAATTAGATTTAACTAAAGAGTTCTTTTCGTTATTTGAAAGCGAACGAAACTCGTTAGTTGATGGTGATTCGATAGATAACCAAGTCACAGCCGCCTATTTGCGCCCAATTAAAGAGGGAAGCTGTGCTGTACTTATTTCTTTATTAAACTATATACAAAAAATGGGCGGTGATTTATCGTCAGAATTTGCCGAAGCTTTTTTAGTAGCCATATCGCCAACAAGACTATCTAAAACTGCGCTAAAAATGAGAATGGTGTCATACCATAAATGGGCCGACAATTTAACAAGTGCCTTATATTCTGATATCAAAAATGTCGGCGAAAAGCTGGCAAACGCCTCACAAAAAGCCACCAACCTGATTAAGCAACATATCACCAATGAAAAGGTGGGAGCAAGCTTTACCGCGGCAATATTGGGGGTGCATATCATGAAGATCTATTATATAGTGACCGATAACTCATTAAAAACCCAAGCCCAACAAAACCAAGCTGATTACCAATTAACTATGGCGGTATCGGCATCCATGGCAGCAAGCTTTCGACTAGTTACCGTATATGCCAACAAAGGACAAATTAATGCCAAATTACTGTCCAATATGAATTTTTTAGGCAACTTTTTTGGGGTGATAGCGGGGTTAATTGATATTGGTTTAAATTGGAACGAGGACACTTCAGATAAAACTAAGCCTCAAAAAACATTATATTATGCATCTCTATTTACCTTGATTGTATCCACCACCGATTTATTTTTACAAATGGGTAAAACCAGTTTAATTACAATAATCGATCGCGGGATTCAATCATTGATTTCTTTGTTCATAAAAAAAATCTTGATTAGCGGGGCTATTATATATGGAGGAAGATCCCTTATATCAATCATTGCATTGGCATTAAATCCATGGGTTAGTCTGGGGATCTTTTTATTTCAACTATACTTCGAATTAACTAAAGATGATGATATCGAAGAGTGGTTAAAACGTTGCCGTTTTGGTAGCGCGCAAAATGGGGGCGATAGTAAATACTCTTCTCGCTATACATCGTCTAAGGAAGAAATTGCAGCACTGCAAGCGATCTTTAAAAAATATGAAGATGAGTTAGCCGAATATTACGCCGAACAAGAACAAAAACGTATCAAAGAAAATATGCCCGTATTCTCATCGAGTGATTGGCAAATTATTGATAATTGGCCTATCCCTCAATAATTATATAAGGAATTCGATTATGCCTTACGCAAAATATGATGGTAACGACCCCATCTATAATGACAAAGAGCAGCTATTAAAAAAAACCGGCATCAGTATTACCGATCCAATCCTACCGCCCAAAAACTTGGTTAAATTAACCGGTACCCTATCCGAATTTAAAGGTCTATTTTGCTATGCGCCACTTGCTGATGGCGCTTATTTAAGTGACGAGCAAAAACAAAAACAGCAAAATCAGCTTAGAAAGGGCGCACTACTTGCCACCTTAAACGGTAATAGCATTGCCGCATTAGCTGGTTTAGGGCATGCTAATGGTAATGACCGTAGTAATTATGCGCAAGCACAATATATTAGCGCCAAATTAAATGACACCATCACGTTAAAAGGTTGGCTCGGTTCTTATAAATTTAATGATGGCGATCAGGTCGAAGTGGTGGCCGAAAAGCACAATGACCATTACGAAGTGTATGCCATGCTCAAACCCAGTGAACAAATTATCTCGCTGATCCCTTTATGCTTTGCGGGGCGTAATCAAGCATTCAAAATTTATCGTTTGCCTATGTTTCTCTTTTATGTTACTTGTGTACTATTAATGAACTACTTTTTTTTCGATTTTTCGTTGGAAAATCTGACCATTGGTTTTAGTACATTAGGGGTAATATTCGGGGCAGCTTGCTTAATGGTAAATAAAAATTCAATTGCGACTCATATAAAACTTGCTGAGCGCATTTTTACCGTGTTGGGCTGGCAAGATGTCAAAAATATCAATTTAATCAAAATAAGTAAACAATATATAGTTAGATTAATTGAACAGGGTAAATATTCAATTAAATATGATATCACTGATCAGTATAGCAGACCGCTTAAATCAGGTGATAGTTGGTTCTTTTTTTATTACGATCCTGAGGTGTTATGCAAAAAAGGCAAGCCACCCTTACGGGTTAAAAATAAAAAAAGAAAATAAGTTCATAAGGAATTCGATTATGCCTTACGCAAAGCATGATGGTAACGACCCTATCTATAAAGATAAAGAGCAGCTATTAAAAAAAACCGGTATTAGTATTACCGATCCAATCCTACCGCCCAAAAATTTGGTTAAATTAACCGGCACCTTATCTGAATTTAAAGGTCTATTTTGCTATGCGCCCCTTGCTGATGGCGCTTATTTAAGTGACGAGCAAAAGCAAAAACACAACAACCAGCTTAGAAAGGGCGCACTACTTGCTACTTTAAATGGTAATAGCATTGCTGCGCTGGCCGGCTTAGGGCATGCCAATGGCAATGACCGCAGTAATGATTTTGATGCTCAATATATCACCGCCAAATTAAATGACACCATCACGTTAAAAGGTTGGCTCGGTTCTTATAAATTTAATGATGGCGATCAGGTCGAGGTGGTCGCCGAAAAGCACGCTGACCATTACGAAGTGTACGCCATGCTCAAACCCAGTGAACAAATTATCTCACTAGTCCCTTTATGTTTTGCCGGGCGTAACCAAGCCTTTAAACACTATCGTTTACCTATGTTTATCTTTTATGTTATTTGTGTACTATTAATGAACTACTTTTTTTTCGATTTTAGTTTAGAAAATCTGACCATTGGTTTTAGTTCATTAGGGGTAATGTTAGGGGCAGCTTTTTTTATGGTTTACAAAAATTCGCTTGCCACCCATGTAACGCTGGCGGAACGCATTTTTACCGTGTTGGGCTGGCAAGATGTCAAAAATATCAATTTAGTTAAAATAAGTAAGCAATATATTGCTAAATTAATTGCTCAAGGGAAATATGTAGAAAAGTATAATAATAAGACTGATCAATATATTAGACCATCTATGTCGGGAGTAGGATGGAGTTTTTTTTACTACGACCCAGAAGTATTATGCAAAAAAGGCAAGTCTCCCTTAGGAGTTAAAAATAAAAAAACAAAATAAGTTCATAAGGAATTCAATGATGCCTTACGCAAAATATTATGATGGCACAGATCCCATCTATAACGACAAAGAGCAGCTATTAAAAAAAAACGGCATTAGCATTACCGAACCGACCCTGCCCCCTAAAAAACTAGTTAAACTAACTGGCACCCTATCCGAATTTAAAGGTCTGTTTTGCTATGCACAGCTGGGGGATGGTGCTTATTTAAGTGACGAGCAAAAACAAAAACACAACAACCAGCTTAGAAAGGGCGCACTACTTGCCACCTTAAATGGTAATAGTATTGCTGCGCTAGCTGGTTTGGGGCATGCTAATGGTAATGACCGCAGTAATCTATTTGCAGCACAATATATCACTGCAAAATTAAATGACACCATCACATTAAAAGGTTGGCTCGGTTTTTATAAATTTAATGATGGCGATCAGGTCGAGGTGGTCGCCGAAAAGCACGCTGACCATTACGAAGTGTACGCCATGCTCAAACCCAATGAACAAATTATCTCGCTGATCCCTTTATGTTTTGCCGGGCGTAACCAAGCCTTCAAACAATATCGTTTGCCTATGTTTATCTTTTACGTTATTTGTGTGCTATTAATGAACTACTTTTTTCTTGATTTTTCGTTGGAAAATCTGACCATTGGTTTCGGTACATTAGGGGTAATCTTGGGGGCAGCTTTTTTTATAGTTTATAAAAATTCGCTTGCCACCCATGTTACGCTGGCTGAGCGTATTTTTACACTATTGGGCTGGCAAGATGTCAAAAATATTAATTTAGCCATAATAAGTAGGCAATATGTTGTTAAATTAATTAAGCAAGGAAAATACTCAACTAAATATAATAATAGTACAGATCTCTATACAAGACCACCTAAAACTGGGGAAGCATGGCACTTTTATTATTACGATCCAGAGGTATTATGCAAAAAAGGCAGGCCTACTTTACGCGTTAAAAATAAAAACAGAAAAAAAAGAAAATAATACGTTAGAGAATATTATTATGCCTTACGCAAAATATGATGGTAACGACCCTATCTATAACGACAAAGAGCAGCTATTAAAAAAAACCGGTATTAGTATTACCGATCCAATCGTACCGCCCAAAAATTTGGTTAAACTAACCGGCACTCTATCCGAATTTAAAGGTCTATTTTGCTATGCACCACTTGGTGATGGGGCTTATTTAAGTGACGAGCAAAAACAAAAACACAACAACCAACTTAGAAAGGGCGCACTACTTACTACCTTAAACGGTAATAGCATTGCTGCGCTGGCCGGCTTAAGCTATGCCAATGGTAATGACCGTAGTAATTATGTGCAAGCACAATATATCACCGCCAATTAAATGACACCATCACGTTAAAAGGTTGGATCAGTTTTTATAAATTTAACGATGGCGATCAAGTCGAGGTGGTCGCCGAAAAGCATGATGACCATGACGAAGTGTACGCCATGCTCAAACCCAGTGAACAAATTATTTCACTTGTCCCTTTATGTTTTGCGGGGCGTAACCAAGCTTTAAAAGACTACTTTTTCCCTATGTTTATCTTTTATATTATTTGTGTGCTATTAATGAACTACTTTTGAGGATTATTTTATATATAGCCAGAAGGATTTTGATATATTAGATTATACAGGTGGTTTGCGCGTACATATTAAACTTCCAATTTTGACGCGCAAAGCCATTATACCTGTGTGATCTACCTAACTGATTCTGAAGAGCATTCGGCTAAGGACAAAATAGAGCATGGGTCAGACAAGCAATATCTGCATGTTACGGTCGCACCCAATCAATGTAATTAGTTTGCATGTCAGGTTATTTATTGATGCTGAACTTTCAAACGATAAAATAAAGTTATTATGGATGGAAACATTGGGAAAAATAATTTATCATCCTGTTAGTTTTGCAATTGAAGAGCCAAGCTATTGATCTACATTTATAGATACATGGTTAGATGATAGTGATCATGATGATGAGTTGCTTTTGGTGAATACACATCTGTTTTCAGCCCCGATTAAAGATGAAGGTGAGTTTGCTTCAATGCTATTTTGGGTAGGAGAAAAGTAATTAGAGCGCCATTTTTTCCTACTTTTCATTCACCATTAATAAACATTTATCGTAGTGAACAAACGGCTTCTCTACAGACTATTGATAACGCTTTATTGTGGGGCAGTGCTAATGATAACCATTCTGGTGGGGTTGGGTATAGCGGTATTTCGTCAGATGTAAAAACTGAAATGATAAACTACTTTAATCAAATTCAGTTTGAAGCAAAAGATAATTTGAATATCGATACTTCAATTGGTTATGCTGGAAATTGTTCATATTGGTTGGCATTAGCGTTAGCTATTGATAGTGTATTTATCAAAAAAGATAAACAATTTATCATGGTAGGTAAGATACAATTTACCGCTTCGGTTGTATCATATTTGCAAAAATAAAGCTTGTTAAGCGTTTATACAATCCTGCGTTTTCCTACAAAATATCATGGATTGATTTAAGGCGATGTACTCATAAAAGGTCAAAAAATTAAGATATCAAGGCAAGATACGATAGTGGATAGGTAATGATGGACTTCAACCAACCCTCTGATTTTACCAAGTTTAGGTGATGTGTTTATCAGGATGAGTAGTAAAGGCATTTTTATACAAAATTAAATTTGATTAAAATATAAAGATTTTAGGCATGAGTCAATAATCATATTAATAATAAATATAAAAAATTAAGGAATAAAACAATGGGAAAAAGTGTGGTTCGATTAGGCGATCCAACAACACATGGAGGTTCTGTAATATCGGCATCCTCAACGACAATAATTGAAGGCAAAACTGTCGCTTTGATTGGTGATCTTGTTAGCTGTCCTAAAAAAGGTCATGGCATAAATAAAATTATTGAAGGGGCTAAAACGAGTTTTTCTGATGGTAAGGCTGTGGTCCTTGATCAGTGTTTATGTGAATGTGGCTGTAAAGTAGTTGCAACAATTAGCTCATCGATAATGGAATAATATTATGTCTTGGTCTAAACCTATCATTATTGATATATTAAAAGCGCCTAAGGCATTACATCGTGGAAGATGGCTATGCTTTTTTATCATATTGTTTTTAATTACAAGTATCGTGCTTGCTTTAATGTGGCCTGATAACAACTCTTTTTTACAATGGCAATTTTGGTTAAGCATTGTGTTTATTTCAACAGTGATAGAAAGTATTGCTATTAGTGTCCGTCTTTATTTTTACGGTCTTGCGCAAGAAGAGTATGAAATATGGCAACATGAACAAAAAAATATTGAGCAAAATTGGCAAGATTGGGCAATGCAATCATTAGTTGTTCTTGATAGTTTCTATGTTTTACCTAATAAACTCAACCTAGACGACCTTTTGACAAATAATCCAAATGTGAGTTCTAAAATTAATAAATCATTAGCATTTGATGAAAAATTTGATTTAAATGAACATATTGAGTGTCTATTTATATCAATGCGAGATATGTTATCTCAATTGCCGGTTAAAGAACCTATCAATATTATTGTTTACTCGTCACCTGAGTCATATGGTCTTATTGGAAACAATATTAATGATGCCTATAAAAATGCAAAAATTGCACAACCTTATACGGTGTCCTTCCATATCATGAATCATGTTGATATTGATAAATTAATGGAATTGATTGATAGTCCTCAATCAGCCTTACAGTTAATTATTATTGATAATACTAGCTCCTTAGGATCTGCTTTCTTATGTGGTTTTTTATTGACTGATAAAACATCTTATCAAGATTTAACTATTGACGTAGCAAAAAGTGAAATTTTACGACCTATGATCACCTCGGATATGTCTTTAGGCATTCAGCAGATGGTCGAAATCCAACATGCCATTCATCATGCAAAACAACTTTGGTTTTCAAATCTTGATAACAAACAACAAGTAGATGTTACTAAACAGTTGGCGCAATGGGATATCTCCCCCGAACAGATGCATCAATTAGAAAGTATAGTGGGTAATCAAACTGAATTATCTTTCTGGCTTTCACTAGCATTAACATGCGAAATGGTAACGCAAAAAAAACAAAATAATTTAATTGCTACAATGACTCAAAATCAATGGTTATTTTCAGTTGTGGCAAAATGAAGTAGGGAGTCGTAAATGAATAAATGGAAATGGACTGGATTAATTTTTATTATATTATTAGGTGCAATATTATTAGCATTAGGACTATTTTTTGGGGGTGATTCGCTTGGCTATACAGCAACAGGGCAAAAAGTACAAATATGGTTACAAGGAATGTTACTGTTATTTGGTTTATTATTGACCCCAATTCTTATTACCAACAGTTATAGGTTGTGGGCACAAGATAAAACTAAACGTGAGTTACTCAATCCCATTCAAAATGAAAAACCAAAAGAATCTCTGCTATTTACAGAATTTCTGGATATTAAAAAACAGTGTAGATATCGTCTAGGACTTTTTTGGCGTTATAAAGTTTGTAAATGTTTAGTTTTGGGGAATCTCTCTGACGTTGAGCTTTTGTTACCTAATTTGCCAAAAGATCAATGGCAATTATCTGATAATATGCTAATGGTATACGGTGGTGATATTCAAGATGACCCAAATACGTTGTGGTTACAAGCATTAAAAAGACATTTCTCACGTATTTTCCCATTTTTTAGTAAACCGCTTGATGCTGTTATTTGGGTTTCATCTAAGCATTATCTTGATGATAACCGGCAACAGCAATCAAGGATCGAAAATGCAGTATTAAAGTTACAAACACGTAATAAAGTTTTAAAATGGTCAGCACCACTTTATTTAGTTGCAGGGCAGCAGTGTGAGCGGTTACAAACAGAACGCATAGAACAAAGTGTTGGAGTCTTATTTACTGAATTAAAAAAAGAGGATATGGAGTCTGTTGTTGTATCTCTTAATCAATTAGCAAAAACATGTTGTCAGCGTGGTGTAAGACAAATTAAAGATAATTTGCATTATTCGTTTTTACTTAAACTAAGTCAGGATTTAGCTAAGCGTAATATCACAAATATTAAACGTTATTTAACATCACTCGTTGCTTTCCCTTATTCTCCTTATGTCAGAGGGCTATTTTTTACACCTCATCAATCAAAGCCAAATAATGAAAATATGACCATTTTTGATCATTCTCTGGCAATGACTCCTACATGGCAATCAATTCGTGATGATGCCCATTCACAATTGGGACGTCGCATGGGAATTCAATGGGGAACTTGGTCTTGTTATGCGTTACTTTCACTTATGGGAACAATGTGTTTGGCTTTGGGGACTTCGTATTTTCGAAATGTATCACTCATTGATGATAGTATTGAATTGGTGAAACAGGCTGATAATTCCGTTAAACAAGATTATACTTCACGGTTACACATACAACATCAGTTACAACAGCATTTAGAACAGTTACTTTATCGTCAGCAACAAGGCGCACCTTTACTTTATCGGTTTGGCTTAAATCATAATGATGAGGTCCTCAAAAGAATGTGGCTTACTTACCGAGCAACAAATTCGCGTAATATTGCTACGCCATTTTATAATATTATGACTGACTATTTGACCTTGTTAACTGAATTGCCACCCGATGATCCAAAACGAATAAAAATGGTTGATTCAGCATATGATGTGCTAAAAGTCTATCTAATGATGGGGCATCCAGAGAGAAGTGATGGGGTTTATTTGAGTCAATTTGCTTCAAAACAATGGCGAACACCCGAAGGCGTGAGCGATGGTGAGTGGCAAATGTTAATGCCAGATTTAGTGCGTTTTTGGGGACAATTGCTCAAACTACACCCTAATTGGGCACAAAATAATGATGTACATTTAATAAAAAATATTAGGCAAATATTAATTAATAAAATTGGTGTACAAAATGCCGTTAATACTCTTTATCAAGAAATGATTCAACGAGCGAGCCAACATTATGCAAATCAAAACTTGAATCAGTTGCTCGAAGGTTTAGATAGCAAAATGTTATTTTTTTCTAATGCTGAAATACCAGGCGTTTATACGCGTAAAGCTTGGGAAGATTCTATCGAGGATGAAATTGCTGAAGCAGCAAAATATCGGAAAGAACAAATTGACTGGGTTTTAAGTGATGGAGAAAGTGATCTGACTGCTTCAATTTCTCCTGACGCATTAAAAAAACAACTTACCGACCGTTATTTTAGTGAGTATAGTGCTGCATGGCTATACTTTTTAAATACGATTCAGTGGCAATCATATAATAATGTTTCAGATATTATTGAGCAGCTTACACTATTGGCTGATACTCGTCAGTCTCCTTTGATCGCTTTAATTAATGTGGTTAAATATCAATCCGAAGTTGCTCACAAAGGTGATGGTTTTTCAGATAATTTAATTCGCTCTGCAAAAAAAATTGTTGATAATAAATCAAAAATTGCTTTGCCAGAAAGCAATGAAGTAACGGGACCTTTAACTACAACTTTTTTACCTGTCACTAGTTTGCTTAATAATGACAATAAGAATGGGCTTTCTTTACAAACCTATCTATCGCGTATTACACAAGTTCGCTTAAAATTACAAAATATAGCCAATAGTGCTGATCCCCAAGCGATGATGCAAGGGCTTGCAAAAAGTGTTTTTAAAGGTACATCTGTTGATTTAACCGAAACACGAGATTATGGTAACTTAATTGCTGCTAATTTAGGTGAAGAGTGGTCAGGGTTCGGTTATAGCTTATTTAAACAACCGCTAGAACAATCATGGCAAGTAGTATTAGCGCCAGCTGCCAATAGTTTTAATGATGTTTGGCAAAATTATATTGTCAATCAATGGGAAAAATCTTTTGCAGGTCGTTACCCTTTTAAAAATAGTGATAATGAGGCATCGTTAGCTGAGCTTGCACGCTTTTTACGTGCTGACACAGGAATTATTGATAGTTTTATCACCAGTGAGCTAAGTGGTGTATTGGAAAAGAAAGGGGGAATTTGGGTTATTAACTCTGTCAATGCTCAAGGTCTTAATTTTTCATCTAAATTTCTTAATGCATTAAATTTATTTAATGAATTATCGACAGAGTTACTTGCAACCGGTGATGTCTCTGTGGCGTTTGATCTTATGCCTCGTAGTGGTAGTAAAATTGTGCGAATGGAATTGTTGATTAATAAACAAAAGATGGAATATTTTAACCAATCTCCTACCTGGCAACGTTTCAATTGGCCGGGGGATGGATACTCGCCTTATTCTCAATTAAGTTGGAGTAGTGATACGTCAGGATTACGACTCTATCAATATTATAGTGGCGATTGGGCGTGGATCCGTTTGCTTGAATCTGCATCTGTCAAGCCGTTAGATTCAAGCCGTTATGAACTAATTTGGCAAGCACCAGATGAACGTAAGTTAAGATTTATTTTACGTACTCAGCTAGGGAAAGGACCATTAACATTATTGAAATTACGTAACTTTACTTTACCTAAAAAGGTATTTGAATAACAATTAATTAAAATAATGGATTATTATCATGTTTAGCCAATTATTAAGCCGTTTTTTGGGGCAACAACGCCCTAATGAATTAGTAACTGCTGAGTTAAATCAACGTTGGCTTGATTGGTTACAACCAGTTACAGCTGATAAACCCGCGGGTGATGATTTAACCTATCACGATACCTTTCAGGAAATTAAGGAAGAGATCACAAAATTATCGGGAATTGATTATTCGCTGATTGTTACTGAAAGTGAAACCATATTAAAACAACATAGTAAAGATATTCGAGTCGCAACCTATTATTGTTTGGCACGATTACATATCGATGGTGCAGAGGGATTTGCTGATGGTGTTGAACTCTTAGCTGGATTATTGGACAAATTTGGATCATCAATTTTCCCTTCACGGCATAATATTCGTAAAAACGCTGTAGAGTGGCTTGCTAATACAAGATTTGTTGAACCTCTCACTCAATTGCAACCTCTACCTGAACCTTGCTTGACACGCATTATTATTGCATTGAACCAGATTGATAGTTGTTGCCAAAAGTTGTTTGTAAGCAATGATCCTAATCAACCTATTTCTGCTCCTGATTTGTCAGCGCTAGTTCACTTCTTTAATAATAGTATAAAGAATAATGATAAAAATCTTTCTGTTAAAACAACTAATGTTGATGAGACTACGTCGATAGCATCGCCAGCTTCTTCGCAATTACAATCCCATACAAATATAACAGAAATGAAGTTTCGCTCTCAACGTGATTTGTTTGATCAAGCGCGTAAAATGGCAGCATTTTTACGTGAAAAACCAGAGGGATATCTTGCCGCAGGGCGATTTTTGCGAGTACTTAGGTGGGACATGATTATTGATTTGCCCCCAGCAGATCATCGAGGGAGAACACGGCTACCAGCACCAAGAAATGAACTTAAACAGCATATTAGCCGTTTAATTCTTCAACAACAATGGTCAGAACTTTTTGAACGTGTTGAAACTGCTTTTATGGAAAGTGCTAATCATTTTTGGTTAGATTTACAAAGAGCCACAGTGATGTCGCTCCAAAAAATGGGAGAGCCTTATCAATCTTGGGCTGATATTTATTTAACAGATATCGGTTTAATGCTTGAACGACTAAATGGTGTTGAACGCCTCTGTTTTGAAAATGGTATGCCATTTGCAGATGATGAAACATTAAGTTGGATTGCCAATAATGCACGTATTCATCATCTAGATGAGGGCGATAGTATGGGACCTATTACCGTACACGGTGAGAATGATTGGAATGAAATTGAGAAGCAAGCATTAGAGCTTGTTCATAATGAAAATTTAGAAACGGCGTTTCAATGGTTACAAAATTTACCCTTGCTGCGCTCGCCTAAGCAACGATATTTGTTGCAATATACCCAAGCAAGAGTTGCTGAACAATCTGGCAAGCAAGATATCGCATTAAACCTATTAATTGGACTAAATAAACAACAGCAATCTTTAACTTTAATTCAGTGGGAACAAGAATTATTATTTGATGTTAAGCGATGCTTATTGCGATTAATCAAACAAAAAAACAAATCTAAAGAGATGATAAAACCACATATGTTGGAGTTAGCTGAGTTATTACAGCAAGAGCTAATCCAGCTAGATCCTGCTAGGGCATTAAGTGTGATGTAATTTTATCAACGATAAAAAATAATCAAACTAATATAAACAATAAAGAGATAAACAATGGATGATTTAATTTTACGTTATTACGAATCCGAAATGCGTTATTTGCGGGAAGCTGGAAAAGAATTTGCCAAAATTCATCCTGATAGAGCAAGTCAACTTAACTTAGATCGCGTTGGTGATCGTGATCCTTATGTAGAGCGTTTATTTGAAGGTTTTGCCTTTTTAACTGGACGATTACGCCAAAAAATTGATGATGACTTACCTGAACTTACCGAAAGCTTAGTGAGTTTACTTTGGCCGCACTATTTGCGATTAATTCCGTCATTGTCTATTATCGAGTTAACACCAAATTATGGAATGTTATCTCGCCCAGAAGTAATTCCTCATGGATTACAAGTGCAGACAGAACCACTAGGTCAGATAGGCACTCGATGTCCATATCGCACAACACAGACGGTAACATTACAACCGATTAGAATCAGTCAAGCAAAACTAAGTTTACATCATGATGGGCGAAGCATGATTACGCTTCGTCTCAGTTTTGGGGAGTTAGCTGATTTTGAACAACTTGACTTGTCTAAACTACGATTATATTTGAATGCCGACGGACCGATTGCCTCGACGTTACATTATATGTTAACGCAACAGGTTGAATCAATGCACTTACGTTATGCAACTCAACCCGAAGAACGTATAAATTTACAAGGTAAAATAACCCCAGTTGGTTTTGCTGAAGATGAACGGTTATGGTTAAAACCCGATAATGCTTTTGCAGGATATCAACTTTTATTAGAATATTTTGCCTTTCGCGAAAAATTTATGTTTGTTGATTTACATGGATTAAATATCCGTGATGTTCCAGAACAATGTGATTACATTGATATTGAACTATTGCTTAACCAAAGCTGGCCAAGTGATATGCCATTTGATCATAATAATATTCGTTTACATTGTGTACCTGCCATTAATTTATTCGATATGGAAGCTGATCCAATAGTTGTAAATCAGTTAGAGAGTGAATATTTACTTCGCCCATTACTCCGTCAAGATGGGCATGTTGAGGTTTATTCAGTTGAGCATGTGGAAGCAATCACCCGTCATGGGCGTTATCACTATGTACCTTTTACAAGTTTTAAACATCGCGGTGGCATGTTACGACATGATGCCCCAGAAAGGTACTATCATACCCGAGTTCGTAAAGGTGCTTCAGGGCTACATGATACCTGGTTAATTTTGGGAGGTAAGATTTGGGATAGACACGAGGTGTTTGAGCCCGAGACTTTATCATTACGCATAACGGGTACTAATGGTATGTTACCACGTAAAACATTACGTAATGCTCGAATTAATGAGCTATGTAGCGCCCAAAATAGTATTGCTAAAGTGCAAAATTTATGTTCTCCAACATTACCTTGCTATCCACCAACAGAAGATCGCTTTTATTGGCGAGTATTATCTCATTTAGCACCTAACTATTTGTCATTAATGAATGCGGAAGTCTTACGGGGAACTCTTGCTTTATATGATTGGACAGATAACGAATTAAATCGTCGCCGATTAGAAGGTATAGTCGATGTATCTCATCGAATGATTAAACGTACCGAAAAAGGGATGTTACAACGTGGTATAGAGATTGAGGTGACAATTAACAGTTATCAATTTACAGGTGAAGGCGATGTGATGCTTTTTGGTGAGTTGTTACATCAATTTTTTGCATTATATGCCGATGTTAACTTATTTACTCAATTAGTGATTGTTATTTTACCAACAGGAAATAAAATTGTATGGAATCACAGCAAAGCATCGAAAACAGCCCTTTAATGCAGGCACTTGAAAAAAAGCTGCCAAAAATAAATTTTTATCGTTTTTGTCAGTTAATTGAACAAATGTATGCAGATGAACCCGTATTAGGTAAGCACGAAACACCTCTCGCTGACCCTCTGCGTTTTGCTCCATCAATTGATATGTCATTTCCTGCAAGTGAGCTAAAATGCATTGAGCGGGCGCCTTATATTAATCGCCCAACCACAGTTAGAACTCGATTTTTAGGATTATATGGTGTTGATTCTGTATTACCATTGGGTTTGCTTGATAATATTATTCGTCGTGAAGAAAACTATCAAGTTATGACAGATTTTTTAGATATCTTTAATCATCGAGTAATAACCCAATTTTATCGGATTTGGCTCAAATATCATTATCCATCAAGCTTTTTAAACGGTGGTAAAGATCCGATATCACTATGTTTACTTGGATTAACGGGATTTGGCATAGAAGGAACGAGTAAACAAATTGGTTCACCATTATCACGATTTTTAGCATTATTAGGTTTAATCACACAAAAAACACGTACATCCGAAGGGATAGTCGGATTAATTCGAGTATTAGTAGATGATGCAAAAGTCGTCGTAAGTGAATTTTATCCAGTTTGGCAAACAATGGATAATCCTGTGCAGTTGGGAGGTAAAGGGCAACAACGCGCCACTTTAGATGGCGGTACTATATTAGGATCTCGCTTCAGAGAGTGCAACCAAACCGTCCATATTGCAATTACACCACAACACGAAAGCCAGATTAAAGATTTGCTACCAGGTGGGCAATTATATGATGATTTGTTAGCTTTATTGCGGGCTTACTTAGGTTATCAAGTGGATGCCAAAATGACACTGTATATCCAACGTCAATTTTTACCTCGTAGTCAACTTAAATCGAGAAATAGTCGACTAGGACAAACAGCTGCATTGACTAAAACAGTAAATGGTGAATCTATACAAGATGAAATTGCTGTAAATTTAGGATGCTATTGTGGAATGAATTATGCCGCATAACACTTAAAAGGAAATAAATATGAGAATAATTACTGTATTTACTGCTATCTTATTATCTCTGTGGCTAACGGGATGTGGTATTGCACAAAGCGCCTCGGAAAGGGCGGTCGATTTAAGCAACTCTATTTTTACATGGGATGTAAGAGCATTGCATTTAGATATTATGGCAAGATCTGAATTAAATATGGATGATGATGGACACTCCTCGCCTGTTGTTATCCGTATTTATCAATTAAAAAAAGCTGACGCATTTAACTCTGTTTCTTATCAAGAGTTAGTTGATCAAGATAGTGATATATTAAAAGAATCATTGCTTGAAAGTAAAGAAATAGTACTAAAACCCAATACGGCTATTTCTATTGATGCTCCATTTCATAAGCAGGCTAAAGCGGTAGGGATCGCTGCACTTTATAAAGAGCCGAACATAAAAGAGAATAACTGGCGGATAGTGTTAAAACGAGGCGATTTAAATATCACTAAACCTCGCGAAATAATCGCAAGTCAATATACAATTAGATTGGTGGAAGAAAATAAATGAGCGCTTCACTTTACGAGCAGCTTTACGGTTATTTTGAGTCAGGCATAGCGGTTGATGATGTGCCTGAGAATGAACAGACCATTATCAGCGTGATGGATAATATTGAGCGTATTTTAAATAGCCGAGCTGGCGCTATAAAACACCTGCCAGACTATGGTTTACCTGATATGTCAACAATCTTTCAGGCTTTGCCCTCATCTGCCTATATTTTGATGAGGGCAATTGAACAAACGTTATTAAAATATGAACCAAGATTGGCATCGATTAAAATTAATATTGATGAACAAAATACTGACACCATGGTATTAGCTTATGAACTAGTTTGTCATTTCAAAGAGGGGGCGCTGGTCAAATATGGGACCTATTTTATGTCTGACGGCAAAGCGCGCCTTAAATATATACGTAAAGCTCCACGTTACACATAGTGAGTGTGTTTTTTCTGGATAGAAAATGGCCATATCTCACCGTAGTAGCTCCGACTTAATCTGACAGGACACTTATATTACTCATCGGCATTCATTTTAACAAAATGAGTGTCCGATGCACAAAATAAGTTCTCCAATTGCTTTTTCTTAACCAACCCTTTTGCCCCGTTCCACGTTTGCCATGGTGTTTTTCCATAACAATATTTTTCAGAATGTATCCTTTCTCGGTTGTAAAATTCAAGCTATTGGTCAATGTCGGTTTGTATTTCACTCAATTGCGTGTAAATCTTACGTCGAAATAAAACATCATAACATTCTGTTTTCATCGTCTTATGAAATCGCTCACAAATACCGTTAGTTTGAGGGCTATAGGCTTTGGTCTTGGTGTGTTCAATATCTTCTAGATTAAGATACAGTTCATAAGCATGGCTCTACTTATGACCATTATATTCCGTTCCTCGGTCTGTAAGAATGCGTAAAAGCGGTATTTGTTCACTATCAAAAAAAGACAGCACTTTATCATTGAGCATATCGGCAGCGATGAAACTGTTTTTCTCGGTATCAACTTTAGTAAAAGCAAGTCTGGAATAGGTATCAATGACTGTTTGTTGGTATATTTTCCCCATCCCTTTAATATGTCCCACATAATAGGTATCTTGTGCACATAAATAACCTGGATGATGGGTCTCAATTTCGCCATGCGCTTCTCGTGATGCTTTGGCTTTTTCGAGGGCTTGTAATTGATTTTATGTGAGCACACATCTATCTTGCACCACTTTGATTTCTAGGGGTGATTAGGCGTTTTTTAAAACTTTCTAAATCGTGACGTAGCCAAATTGAACGTACACTACTCCCTGACACCAATATGCCTTTTTGATGGAGTTGATTGGCGACCCGATGTTGACCATAAGCAGGATATTAAAAATGTCCAAAAAAGACCTACATCCATTGCTTGTGGACGACGTCATATCTCTTCTTTTACTTCAATATAAATACCTGTATGGGGAATAGCATCACGATCTTCAGCAAGTAAATGAGCGACATATTCTTCAAGAAACTTCATTGCTAAACTATTTTCAATAGCGTGGATATTTTACAACGCTATTTTATCTTCCATCATCATTCCTCTTTATTTTTTTAGATTTATCCATTTTTTAAACATAATATTATAACTTTTTAGTCTAATTTTTAAATGGAATTTTAATTAAATAAATCAACATATTGTCATTAAAAATCGGCAATTATCATACATAAAAATGGGCCAGCTTTTATTGATAGCCCATATTGCCTGCTTAATCCGCTTGGTGTAACCAATACATGGCTTCATAAGGTCTTAACCTTATTTCAACACCTAACAGAGGACTATCTTGGTAATTACCCAATAACCGCTGCCAGTTTAAGTGTTGTAACGATTTTGGTAATGACCATGTTAACGTTTTATCGGTCAGATTGGTTATCACGAGTAGTTGTTGCTGCTCCGAACGACGCACATAAGCCCAATAATCGGCAATATTGGGGGTGAGGTCTTGATAATCGCCAAAAATAAAGATCGGATATTCTTTGCGTAATTTAATTAAGGTTTGATAGCAATAAAACACCGAATCAGGATCATCTTGTGCCGCTTTAACATTAATTTGTGGATAATTGTTAGCAACCTCAATCCATGGCTCACCTTGCGTAAAGCCAGCGTTGGCGGAACTATCCCATTGCATGGGCGTTCGGCTATTGTCTCTGGATTTGCTGGCTAGAATAGCTAAAATTTCTGCTTTAGACATACCATCTGCTATTTTTTCTTGATAGATGTTAAGACTTTCAACATCTTTATATTGTGAAATATCGGTAAAATGAGGATTTGTCATCCCAATTTCTTCACCTTGATAAAGATAAGGTGTGCCTTGTAAACCATACAGTAGCATCGCCAACATTTTAGCGGATTGTGTGTGATATTGGCTTTCATTGCCAAGGCGTGAGACGATGCGTGGTTGATCATGATTACACCAAAAAATCGCATTCCACGCCTTACCTTGTATGCCCATTTGCCAGTAACCGATAATGTTTTTAAGTTCAATTAAATCTGGTTTGGCTAAACACCACTTATTCCCATTGGGGTAATCGACTTTGAGATGATGAAAATTAAAGGTCATGGTCAACTCTTTACCATCTAAATTGGCATATTTTTGGCAGTTTACTAATGTGGTGGATGACATTTCGCCCACAGTTTTAAGTTGCTTGGGTTGAAATACTTCACGGCTGATCTCTTGTAAAAACTCATGAATTCGAGGTCCATCGGTATAAAATCGTCGTCCATCGCCGTTATCATCAGGGAAATCTTGCTGTTTCGAGACTAAATTAATCACATCCAGTCTGAGGGCATCTACCCCTTTATCGGCCCAAAATTGACACACTTTTTTGATTTCGTTGCGAACAATTGGGTTTTCCCAGTTGAGATCAGCTTGCTCTTTCGCAAATAAGTGCAAATAGTACTGCCTTGATGGTTCATGCCATTGCCATGCTTTACCGCCAAATTTTGAGCGCCAATTGTTAGGCTCTGAGCCATCAGCTTTAGCATCTTTCCAAATATAAAAGGAGCGATAAGGGCTGCTTTTATCTAAAGCGGCTTTGAACCAAGGATGCGCGGTTGACGTATGATTAAACACCATATCCATCATAATTCGGATCCCACGCTGGTGCGCTTGTTTAACCAGTAACTCGAAATCAGCCATTGAGCCATAGCTTGGGTCGATAGCATAATAATCTGATACATCATAACCGTTATCAATTTGTGGGGAAGGGTATATTGGGGTTAACCAAATCGCACTGATCCCCAGCGTTTGTAAATAATCTAAGCGCCGAATAATACCTTGTAGATCACCCGTTGGGCTTGTGCCGCTGGCTTGAAAGCTTTTGACATAAATTTGATAAACAGTACCATTTTGCCACCAAGGAATATTGATTTTGTTCATTGTATTCTCTTTTGTTAATCAGTTAATCGCCCACCGTTTTGTTTATACAATGGCGAATTGTTACTATGTATTGTGTATTGCTTAGTATTACTTAGCGAATATTTAACGTGCCTTTTTTCAGTTTTATCTTGTAAACTACTGAGGTTAAAGCAATTGGCACCACAATTGCCACTAACATAGCAAAGGCATAAATCGTCCAATATATCGGCTTAATCGTTAATATTCCCGGTAATCCCCCAACGCCAATCCCATTAGACAACACTCCGGCTAAACCACAAATTAATCCCGCTAACGCCGAGCCAATCATCGCGCACAACATCGGGAACTTATAGTGTAAATTGATGCCATACATGGCGGGTTCGGTTACCCCTAAATAGGCCGATATCGCCGCCGGCACTGAAACTTCACGTTCTTTTTGTTTTCTGCTGACCAAGATAATACCCACAACTGCCGAGGCTTGCGCAATATTGGATAGAGCGATAATGGGCCAGATTGGTGTTCCGCCCATGCTATTAGTCATCTGCAAATCAATTGCGAGCGTCGTATGATGAATACCGGTAATAACCAGTGGTGAATAGATAAAACCAAAAATGGCTGCGCCAATGAAAGCATAATGTCCCGTCATTAAATATTTAACAATATCAGCCATGCCATTGCCTAACATTCGCCCCACTGGTCCTAAAATAAAATGGGCTAAAAAGACCGAAGTGAGTAACGCAACAATAGGCACAATCACCAAATTTAAATAGTCGGGGACGATTTTTCGTAAATGAGTTTCGATCCAGCCAAGGGCCAACCCTGCAAAAATCGACGGAATCACCTGCGCTTGATAACCGACTTTAGCAATCGTAAACCAACCAAAATCCCACACTTCGGGGATTTTGCTACCAAGATCATAAGCATTCATTAACTGGGGTGAAACCAACGTAATGCCAAGCACAATACCAAGTACCGGCGAACCGCCCATTTTTTTGGTGGTTGACCAACAAATGGCAACCGGTAAAAAGTGGAAAATCGCCTCGCAAGGTAGCCAAAGCAGGCTATAGATCGGCGCTAACCAGGGATAACTTTCGGTAAGAGGCTTGTTATCAATAAATGGCATATCGCCAATGACATTACGCAGCCCCAGTAATAATCCACCCGCGATTAAAGCTGGTAATAGGGGGATAAAGATTTCGGCTAAATTAGAAATCAACCTTTCAAAAACCGACATATTTTGTTTGGCTGCGGTTTTGGTCTGCTCTTTGCTTGTCTCATTTAGATTTAATTGTTGAATAAGTACTTTGTAATAACGATCGACATTAGTACCAATAATCACCTGAAACTGCCCAGCATTAATAAAACACCCTTTGACAAAGGGTAATGCCTCGATGGCATCAATTTTAGCCGCCTTGGGATCAACTAGCGCAAACCTTAACCTTGTCAGACAGTGGGTGACACTCGCAATATTTTTACTGCCACCAACAAAAACGATTAGTTGCTCGATTGATTCTGTGGTTATTTTTAAATCTGTAGCCATAATAACATCCCCTTTTATCGGTAAAAACGCAGCCGACATCATTTTATTTTTATCAATAATCTGGCTGTTTTTTTGATTGAAATTAAGCATAGATTGAATTGCTAAATTAATAAATGGGAACGTTCCCTTTTTTGTGATTTATATCACAAATTAGGATGAAATAAGCACAAATTAAATAACCATGGTTGAAATTAACTTATTAATCGGCAAGGAACGGTAATACTTTTAAACTCAAGATGATTTTGTAACATATTAAGTAACGCTTGCGCCGCATAGCGACCGGCTTGATCAAAGCCCAGTTCAACCGCACATGTTTTAGGAAAAAGAAAACTCAGTAGCTCACTATTGCCAATACTGGCAACGGTAATATGTTTAAGCTGTTTTTCGTGTAAGTATTTATTTAACCCCAACGCAATGGCATCGGTTGCGCAAACAATAGCCGATGGATTTTGTACTAACACAAACTCGGCAAGCTCATAGCCTGAACGGTAACTTAATGGCCCTAAAACCGCATTTGGGTTAAGTTGATATTGCTGGCAAAAATCCACATAGGCTTGATAACGCCGTGCGCCAGTGGTTTGATCTTGTTGCTCAACCCCAATATAACCAATCTTTTGATGTTGTTGCGATTGATATAAATGAGCCAATAACATTTTAACTGCGCCCACATCATCATAACAAATACAAGTATGTGCTGGGAATTTTCGTGCAATCACCACACTTTTATCCTGCCAGACGGATAATAATGACTGCTCAAGCTCTGTAAAGGCAAAGATAACAACGCCATCAGCTTGCTTGTCTTTGAGCATGGATAAATGTTCGTTAACTTTGGCGGTACTAAATTGACTTTCCATAATGATCGGATCATAACCCTGCTGGTAAAAAATAGGCAACATGCTTTGCACCGCTTGATTTTCAGACAGTGAATCAAGCCGAGTGACAATAATCCCAATCACTTTATTCCCATAGCCACGCATCGCCCTAGCCGATTTCGACGGCGTAAATTGATGCTGTTCAATGATTGCCATCACATTGGCGCGGGTACTTGCTTTCACCATTGGATCATGATTAATCACCCGTGAAACCGTCGATTTACTCACCCCACAAAGCTTGGCAATATCTTTAATGGTTAAATGATTTGAGGATCTGTTCATCATAAATTAGTCAACAAAAATCAATAAAATTATACTAAGCTATTTTAGAAAAAATAGCGATTTCAGATTGTTTATTTGGGCTTGGTAAATTGGATTTTTGCTAAACAATAGTTAGAATTAAAATCAGGTAAAAATGATAAAATCTGAATTAGCACGAGTCAAAAACCATGTAATAACGCCAGTAAACTATCTTTAATCGTGTTATTATCTTGCATTAAATCAATAGTACAAAAGGATAATTTATGTCCTTGGATAGTTATATTTTCATTAACTGTCACACCGACAGTCGGGTATAGCAACATGCCAGAGGCGCAAACGGATAAAGGATCGCTATCTTTTTCCTGACTTCTTAAATAAGCATACAATTGATAAAGGTGGTGACTACTAAACGAGTTAGGTCTAAATCGTGATTTTTTTAAAATTGAGGTACATTTAGTATCAATAATTAAACGTTGCATATGACTGCGATTTTCAAGTATTAAATCGGTTTTCATAGTTGGCAAATAGGCGGTGATATTATCGGTCACATTGCTATATTGCCAATTTAATTTTTTACCCGCATAAATAGTCCATTGCCGAGGATCTAAATTTACACGATAAAAGCCAACTATCGCTTTTTCAAATAATTCACGTAACCAATGATCGGTTTTTTTTAGTTGTTCAATGGTATGTAATCCTTGGAATTGAGTGGGAATGGACAAGCTAAAAATCAGTTTTGCTAAAGAGATTAAAGTATTATCTTTAAGATTTGCATGGTTAAAACGCTCCTTTTCATAGCAATAATGCGTTGTTTGACCAATCTTCAACGCAGTAAATTGATGAATGATTTTTCTACATTGTTCAATTAAGATCGCATCGTTTAATTTTTTTACTAATAAATGAGCCGCAGCATGAATATAGCGATTTTTAGGGGTATCAATCGTTAAATCATCATATCGACATTGAATTTTACCTTTTGCCAATAATTGCTTTCGCTGAGTAGTTAAAACCTCTATTTTTCCTCTGACACGATTAAGTGCTTTTGTTGTGAGCTGATAATTTGTAGCAAGGTGATGTATTAACCATTTATTTGCTGCCTGACAATATAGTTTGGCAGCGAGCGTCATTAATTCCTCAGGGTTATTTTCTAGCTCTATTCTCTGTTTTTGCCCTACAGTTTTATAATAATCAGAAGCATAGAGCAAAAGTAGCCATATGTTTCTAATTGGTATTTTGGCAACGGTCGTATTGGTTAATAGCGGATGATTATTTATCGTGGTCATTATTGTCCATTACCTAATAATATATTCATCGCATCGCTAAATTTTTCAGGCTCGCCAAACCAATACTCTTCTAATAGGGGCTCGATTTCTGAACGAACAATATGCTTAAACCAATCTTGCGCAGTCATTTTTTGGTTAGAACAGGTAAAATAGCTATGCCCAATGGTAAATGCCTTGCCGAGTGAACTATCATTACTGATATATTGATTTAATGCCTCTATACGGCGCTTTATATCTTGTAATTGTTGCGGTGAAAAGGCGTGTTTTTCTTGCATATAGTTGAGCCAATTTTCGCCAAAATGAGGACTTAAATGGTAAAAGGCAAAACGACGACGTAAAGCAAAATCGAGCATCGCTAACGAACGATCGGCAATATTCATAGTGCCGATAACATAAAGATTGGCTGGAATAAATACGCCTTTTTCATTTTGGTGTTGGTATGTTAATTCTAATGCCTCATTTGGATTTCGTTTATCAGCTTCAAGTAGCGTTAACATTTCACCAAAAATTTGTGCTGGATTGCCACGATTAATTTCTTCAATCACAATAACATAATTTGATTGAGCATCATTCCTTGCTTGATTAATTATCTCTAAAAAAGGTCCATCAGTCAGCGATAATTTTCCATCACTGGTTGGTCGATAGCCGCGGATAAAATCCTCGTAAGACATATTAGGATGAAACTGAATGGCTTTGATATTCTTTGAATCTTTATAACCAACAATAATATTCGCTAAACGTTTAGCTAACCAAGTTTTACCTGTCCCTGGCGGGCCTTGTAAAATAATATTTTTTTTCAACTTTAAGCTCTTTAATATGGCTTGCAACTGTTGTTCATCAACAAAACAACCCTCATTGATTAGGTCATCTAGGGTATAAGGTTGTTTTATGATTAAAGGTTCAGTAGTATCTTGGTTATTTAAACGCTCTTTAGCTTCATAATCAGTATCTAAGATCGCATTTTCATTGTTACGCAATGCAGTTAAATAAAGTTCAGGATAAGAGTGAACAGGAAAATTTTCATCAGCAAACCTCACAGTTAAATCATCAAGCAATTTCAGATAATCATTACCGCTGAAATCGCTTTTTCTTAAGTTTTTATTTTTGAAAATTTCTACATACTGACTTAAGTAACTTTTTGTTACTTTATCTAACACTAAATAAGCATTAGGACGAATCCAAAATAAACCATTGGTTAGTTGCCAAGAGCAATAAGGTTGCGCCATAACCAAATCAAATTTTTGCTTAAAATCCTCTTGATAATTGTCATCAATATTAGAAAAATTTAAAGCGACAGAATAAAGATCCCAAAGATTATCTATTTCTTGCTGCTGATTTTCTGAATTGGTGAAAAACCAAGAGATTTGATTATTTAATAATGGTATTCCTTCCCAAGAATTCGGTACTGGTTCCTTAACATCAAAAAATTCAGCCCATTTTTGAGCAATGTTTTTCCTGATTTCTTCGGCATTTCCTCTATTAAATGTTCCCAGCACAGTAAAAGGACAAATATCGTGCAAATTTTTATCTATTAAATAGGATAGTTTAAACTCTAAAGCTAGCTGATTAATAAAAGTCATCAGTTTAAGTCTTTTATTTTTATCTTGGTAACTTAACAACTTATCAGCAATTTCCTCATAAAAAGGTATCCATTCTAAGAGTGGTTTATTATTATCGTTGTTGTCACCATAACGAGATTTCCAATATGGAGCATTGCGAAAAGCATCAATATCTTGTGGCTGATCATAAAATGCAAAATTAATTAATTGTTTATTCAGCCAATTATCATTTTTAACACTCCAGATAGTGTTTATATAGGTATAAAAGTACCATTTCTTATTCAGATTAGTTTGTTGCCAATCGACTTCTAACAATTTTCCATCACCTTGATTTTTCGTTACGATACCAATCGCTTTAATTTCCATAACAGAAACAAACAGACCTTTATTATCAAAGGGTAAATTAATTTTTTGATTATAGGTTGATTTGATGGCAACTTTATCGCCAACAGAAATAGATTTTACGTTATCCAAAAGTTTATTATCATAACCATTTTGCCAGATACCTGAACTAATAAAATTCTCTGTTTGGTCCTTATTACCTTTAAATTTTGCACCTAAAAACCAATATGTTTTTATCTCGTCCAATTGCTTTCCTTTCTGATTATGTTATTTATTTTTATGTATATTCTAAAATAATTTATTGTTAACCAAAAATAGAATGTTGATAATTTTTTGCTGACTATTGTTATCAAGTTATTTATGTTTTTACAATACATAATCAAATAGTAAAATTGTAAAAAATAGATGGTTTTTAATAACGCCATTAATGCCTTAAAAATGTTGTGCATGCATAGCTGATTGAATTTTTGTGTAAAATGATCTTATTATTCGGCAAATAAAATGGGTTAAATTAGGCTATAAAATTATTCATCATAATAAATTGTCGATCACAAAGCGGACATAAGATGTAATATCATGTCACTCATTAAACGCTTGAAAGGAGCAAAGTATGAAAATTGCAGTTATTGGTGCGAGTGGTAAAACAGGGCAACTTTTAGTCAAAGAGGCGATTTCACGAGGGCATGACGTTACCGCAATAGTGCGTAAAGCGAGTCAACAGCTCGATCCAAAAGCAAATGTGCTAATTAAAGATCTGTTTGAATTAACCTATACTGATTTAAAACCCTTTGATGTGATTATCGATGCATTTGGTACTTGGGCACTGGAATCACTGCCGTTACATCAAACCAGTTTAAAGCATTTAACGGATATATTAAGCGGTAAAACAAATCGCCTATTAGTGGTGGGGGGAGCTGGCAGTTTATATGTTAATCCACAGCATTCACTACGTTTGGTTGATTCACCTGATTTTCCTGATGCATTTAAACCATTAGCCACCAATATGGCCAAAGCACTTGATGCGCTTAGAACGTGCGATGATGTGCAATGGACTTATTTAAGCCCAGCCATTGAGTTTAACGCTGAGGGGAAAAGAACTGGACATTATATCTTGGGTGGTGAAGAAGTCTTATTTAACAGCCAAGGAAAAAGCCAAATCAGTTATGCCGATTATGCCATTGCCATGATTGATGAAGCAGAAAAAGCCAAACATATTAAGCAACGTTTTACCGTTGCTAGTGAGTAATATTGCTAAAATACTGCAAATAAGCTTTCTTATACAGAAATAAGCACCGATTTTCCATAATAACAAATACAATATCCCGACATATTTTCCAACACGTTTCCAGGTTTATTATTTTTAGAAACGAGTTGGATCTGACTTGGGATATTTTTGAATTTTAATGAAAAAATGAATTTAACGGCAACGTATTAACCAGAAGTGGGGAGTAGGCAAAGTCAAAAGTTTTGTCAATAAGTTTCAGGTAACTATGCATTTAAGTATAAAAAATAGTTGTTTAGGCAAAAAATAGACCTAAAAAAGCAAATATTCATCATCTCTTTTAATGACTAAATTTAGATTACGCTTTTAGAACCTCTCTCACTTGCATCAAAACTTTACCAAGTAGGTTTTTGCCGCGCCATTTCGTTATATTAAATCTCATTTCGTCATCAATGCTTAAACTAATTCCCCAAATCTTGTCATATGGACTAGCTTCGGCTAACACTTTATCTTTGGTGGATAATAGATATTGTTTAAGCTCACCATTTTGCGAAAACTTGGCATAATTACCGGCAAAAACACTCTCTTTTTTATGCTGATTCCAGATATTTTCATCAAAATGACGTACTGCTTGCCCTAGTTTTTTTGCATTTTAGATAACGGGATAGCTAAAATGGCGTTGGCACTATCGATATCTTTAAATAACAACACTTTAGAATACATCATCCACTGTTCTGCACTAGAAAATTGAATATTATCAATAACAAAATGGCAAGGATACCACTGAGACAAATAATGATCAGGGCTAAAAAAGAAAATCATTTTCTTCTTTCCGACGTGTTTCATCGATTGAAATCGCTCCTGTTACAGAAAAATAAACTTATCAATAAAACCTAACTATTGATCAAAGTGACAAAGATTGTATTGGTTTTATCGCATGATTGCTAATATAAAAAATCGGTTATGAGTAATCAGTTCTCATGTTAATAGATAGTTTTGCCTATGTCAGTTATTTTCAATATTTAAAAGACAATAAAGAATTCAAATGTGAATATTTTTTAGATGATGATAATAATCTTGAATATAATAAAAAAAAATCATTAAGTTATTCCCGCAATATTCTCTCGCTTATGCTAATAAAACTAGGCTATTTTTAGCATAGAGTCGCAATAATTACCTTACTCTTTTATATAAAGCTTGTGAATTCTGATAAAAACAGCTCAGGTAGCGCATTGATTTTATTGAAGTTTTATTTCAAGTTTTTAAGTAAAGTCAAATAGTTATAGGGTGATTGCTATTTTAGTGTAGTTAGGTTTCTGGCATATTCGGTTTTAACGAAAATAAAAATACGGGTCAAAACGTTTAGGCAGGTGTGTTTATGTAAAAAAATACGCCATATTTACTCAAGAATGTTTAAAAATGTGGCATTTGAGTTAAAAAGGTATTGCTTTATTATTTTATTACTATAATATAGCCATCTCTTTGACGCGGGGTGGAGCAGCTTGGTAGCTCGTCGGGCTCATAACCCGAAGGTCGTTGGTTCAAATCCAGCCCCCGCAACCAATTCCTATCAATCCTTGATATATCCTTTTTTCATCATCACTATTTTGATTTTGGTACAGCTAATAATGTTGCGACAGCTTCGCTAATGCGTCTGGCTATGTAGCTATTGTTCATAGTGTATAAATGAATGCCATCCACATTTTGTGAAACTAAATCAACAATCTGATCGATTGCATAAGCAATACCGGCATCACGAAATGCATCAGGATGATGTTCATATTTTTCCATCATTTGTTTGAATTTTTTCGGTAAATTCACTCCACACATCGATACCATGCGCTCAATTTGGTTTTTATTAGTCACTGGCATAATGCCGGCTTCGATGGGCACATTAATGCCCATATCGTGTGCTTTATCTAAAAATGCATAAAAATAGTCGTTATCAAAAAATAGCTGTGAAATAAGTTGATCAGTACCGGCATTGACCTTTTCTTTTAAGTGGATCAGATCTTGTTTTAGTGTTGATGCTTCAAGATGACCTTCTGGATAACATGCGCCAATCACGTTAAAATCACCGTTTTCTTTAATAAAGGTCACCAGTTCGCTGGCAAAACGAAAATCATCTTTGGGCGGTACATTCGGGCTGATGTCGCCACGCAAAGCAAGCACATTATCAATCCCTGCACATTTAAGATCGTGTAGGATTTTTTGCATTTCGGCTTTATCAAAATTGATCCCCGGTAAGTGCGCAACACTTTCGATGCCATAAGTATGTTTAACCGAATGCGCAATATCAATGGTGGTTTGACCATTTAAGCTACCTCCTGCGCCATAAGTGACACTGATAAAATCGGGCTTAAAATAACCCAGTTCACGCAGCGTGCTATAAATGGTTGCTAAAGGTGAGGTTTTTTTAGGGGGAAAAACTTCAAAAGAGAACACCGTTTTTTGATTAAATAATAGATTTGTTTTCATTTGTATTATCCATTCGTTATATCACTCATTCTCCTTATTGACATTTCCGCCACCCAAATAGGTGACGGAAGTGTCAGGATTAACAAATTATGATGTTTTAGTAAATAAGCTTAACGATTTTGTAAAATAGTGCCTAATTCAGTGTTTTTCTTACTGCTAATGTAGCCTCAACAAGATGCTGCAAGCTTTCAATTACTTCTTTTTCGCCACGTGTTTTTAAACCGCAATCTGGATTAATCCATAATTTTTGCTTATCAATTTTCGCCAGTAATTTTTCAATCGTCGCTTTAATTTCAGCAACAGGCGGAACGCGTGGCGAATGGATATCGTAAACACCTGGCCCAACTTCGGTTTTAAAATTATTGGCATTGAGCACATCAATTAATTGCAGATTAGAGCGAGAGGCTTCGAACGAAATCACATCAGCATCCATTGCATCAATATCTTTAATGATGTCAGCAAATTCGCTATAACACATATGCGTGTGAATTTGGGTATCAGCTTGGACTTTGCTGTGTACTAATCTAAATGCCGGAATCGCCCAATCAAGATATTCGCTGTTCCAATCCGCTTTACGCAGTGGTAATTTTTCTTTTAAGGCGGCTTCGTCAATTTGGATAATCTTAATGCCAGCCGCTTCAAGATCTAACACTTCATCACCAATGGCTAATGCTATTTGGAATACCGATTCTTTTTGAGAGATATCTTCCCGTGGGAATGACCAATTTAGAATAGTCACAGGCCCTGTTAACATGCCTTTAACAGGTTTATCAGTCAGGCTTTGTGCATATTTTGAATATGCAACCGTAATTGGTTTAGAGCGTGAAATATCCCCCCAAACAATCGGTGGCTTAACGCAACGAGTACCGTAAGATTGCACCCAAGCTTTTTCGGTAAACACAAAGCCATTTAGGCTTTCACCAAAATATTCGACCATGTCATTACGCTCAAATTCACCATGCACTAACACATCAATGCCAATTTCTTCTTGTAATTTAATACACTCAGCAATTTTTTGTTGGTTAAATTCAGTGTATTGGTTCAAGCAAATTTCGCCTTTTTTGAATTTAGCACGATTTAAACGCACATCAGGCGTTTGCGGGAATGATCCAATGGTTGTGGTTGGTAATAATGGTAAATTAAAGGCCTTTTTCTGCGCTGCTTCACGCACTGGAAACTCAGGTAAACGGGTAAAATCAGACGCGCTTAATGCCGCCACTTTTTGGCGAACCGCTTGGTTTGCACCTTCACGTTCACGGGTAAATAGTGTTTGATTGGTTTTATAAGCTGCATGGTTATCAGGATTTGCATCATTAAATAACTGACCAAGTTCAGCCAATTCTTGTAGCTTTTCTTGAGCAAAAGCAAAATAAGCACGTTGTTGAATAGTTAATTTGGTCTCATTTTGTAAGGTATAAGGAACATGCAGTAATGAACAAGATGTATTTATCACAATATTTGTGGCTTTTTGTTTTATTTGACCAAGTAAAGCTAAGGTTTTTTGATAATTATTTTTCCAGATATTTTTACCATTAACCACACCAGCAAATAATACTTTATCAGCTGGGAAGCCATTATTTTCAAGTAAAGCTAATGACTGTTTACCTTCAACAAAATCAAGCCCAATCCCATCAAAAGGTAAAGCGACAAGTTCTTTATAACAATCACGCACATCACCAAAATAGGTTTGTAGAACAATTTTGGTGTTACCTTTAACTGATAATATTGCTTGATAAAGTTCGGTAAATAAGGCGATATCGTCTTTATTTAGATCGGTCACTAAAATTGGCTCATCAATTTGAATCCACTCAGCGCCAAGCGTTGTGAATTTTTGGATGATCTCTTGATAAGCTTTAATAATATCTGCTTTAAAATCGACCAGTTGTTTGTTGCCTAAGTATTGTGCTAATTTAAAAAAGGTTAATGCGCCAATCACAACAGGTTTGGTTTGCACGCCTAGTGCTTTGGCTTCTTGATATTCATCAAAAGGTTTTGTACCTGTTAACTTAATCTGTACTGAATCTTCAATTTCAGGCACTAAATAGTGGTAATTGGTATTAAACCATTTTTTCATAGCCAGCGCGCGCACATCGCCTTTTTCGCCCTGATAACCACGCGCCATCGCAAAATAGCGGTCAAGTTCAGGTAAACCTAAATCTTGATAACGTTTTGGGATCACATTCAATAAGCATGCGGTATCAAGTACGGCATCATAAAATGAAAAATCATTCGATGAAATAAAAGCAATTTTTTGTGCCGCTTGTTGTTTTAAGTGCTCAGCACGTAACGCTTTGGCTTCGTTTAATAATTCAGCTTGGGTTTTATTACCTTTAAAATAAGCTTCTGTTGCAAATTTGAGTTCGCGAAGCTTACCAACACGAGGATATCCAATAACAGCAGTATTCATTTTTGTTCCCTTTTTATCCATTTTCTTCAGTGATAAAGAAGATAACAAAAAAAACAGGTATTGAATAATTATAGTTTTTTATTAGTTGTTATAGTTTTTAACTATATCTAATAAAATAAAAAATCCCACTATGGTTAAATAGTAGGATTCAAAATTAATTAATAAAAGCTAAGCCAGCTATTGACGCCACTTGCCATGAATTGGTCTTGAAAAATGAGCAAGTACAGCAATCATACAAATTTCAATCGATACGCCCCAATAGATATGACCTAAAAATTCACTCCATAGCTCATAGCCATTTAAATTCCATAACCAACCAACAGTACCTTCCACATCATAAATAGGGTGACGAAAACCTAGTAATGGAATTAAAAAACCATGCATAGCGATAGTAACAAGAATGCCAAAAAATGCCCCATACCATAATCGAATATTATTCCAAAAATAGGCAACATAAACATATACAAAAGCAAAGGCAAAACTAAATAGCCAATGATAAAGTGTCACTGCACCAGAGACAGTATTTATTTGATAAATATAATCAAGCGAATGAGAATCAATATCTAACCAACCAAGCCAAGCATCAATGTGGGCTGCAGGCGGCGAAATTTCCCCTGGAACACGAGGGGGCATATTAACTTCAGACCCCCACTTAACTAAAGCACTCATAAAACCACCAATGATAGTAGTCCAAATAATTACTTGGCGATTTGTTTTATTTCCAAACATACTCGGTTTTCCATAGTTATAATAAATAGGTGTTTGGATTATACTGCACAGTAGTTTGAGATAAAAGAAGAATAAATAGGATTGGTTGATTGTAAAAGTGATTGGAATAATGGAGGATAATTTATTTATAAAACGTTTTGTATTGCTTTGAGGAAAAAGTAATTTTTAGAGCAATTTGTTTTGTTGATAAATAATTGAGCACGGTAATCATGTAAAACTAACTTAACTAGATCATTGTGTATGATGATTTATTATTAAAACGGTATAGAATTCTGGATATTTTTTACAAAAAATATAACTTAAAAAGTGAACGGGTAGAATGATTTGATTAATAACTGCTTAGAGTGACATATGCTACATTATTTTTCGTTTGATCTTACAATGTGATAGGGTTGGTATTAAGTTGGCAGTTTAGAATATTATCAAGAGTTTAGAGAGTACACAGTTAAGGTGATGGAGGGAGCAAAGTAGAATTGGCCCTATAAGTAGAGTCTTATATTTTAATAATCATTGAAGTAAATTGAGCTAACCAATTCTCATACGATAATACGTGTTTAACTAATCCTCTTATATCAGCAATATCATATATAGCATAAAAAATTGCATCTTGATTAGGAATTCTTTTTGCAGCAAAATGAGCAAAAATATTTCTATGGTTTCTTCGAAATTTTATTTCTTCAAGTTTTTCTTCTGCCTCTTTTCTTTGTTCATAGTTTAGCCTTAATTCTGAAAGACAAGATATAATTTTATTAACTAAATTAGGAATAATATGTAATTCTTTTTGACTTGTAATTAAAATTCCTTTTTCGTTTAATACATTAAAACAACGCCTAATGTTTAAATCAATAAAATTGTAAGTTTGTATATACATACCTAATATTCTAAAGTCTTCGTGAGTTAAATTTTCTAACAACTCAACTTCAAATTTTTTAAATTCATTTTCCAATGCTAATGTTTTTTCAGTCCTAAATTCTTCTGGTAATCCCATTTTATTTCTCTTTTGTTTAATTTTTATCTAAAATAATAAATCAATCTAATTTAGAATGAATTATATCTTTACATTCAACTTACCGTAATTGATGCACAATCTCAACTAATTCATTTTTTAAATTAAACCTAATCATTATTGTCAATATTGATACGACAGAATAACCCCATATGCTTCCCCCAAAACACCTCAAAAAATAAAAACAATCACCTGTATTTATTTACAGTGGTTTTACTGCTATACTGCCAATATTATAACTAGCCTTATGTATTAATTTATTATGATAACTCAACTAACTATTAATAATTTTGCTATTGTGGATCAGCTTCTTGTCGATTTTACTTCGGGTATGACCGCTATTACGGGTGAAACGGGCGCGGGGAAATCTATTGCTATTGATGCATTGGGATTATGCTTGGGTAATCGTTCTGATGCCTCATCTATTCGGCATGGTGCTGATCGTGTTGATATTTCGGCTTGTTTTGTGCTGGATGATACGCCGGCTGCATTTGCGTGGTTGAGCGAAAATCAGCTTGATGAGGGCAATGAATGCATTTTACGCCGAGTGATTAATCAAGATGGGCGTTCTAAAGCATTTATTAATGGTCGTGCGGTACCTATTTCGCAATTAAAAGATTTGGGGCAAATGTTGATTCAAATTCATGGGCAACATGAACATCAACGGCTGTTACGCAGTGATTATCAACAGCTGTTACTAAATCATTATATGAATGAATCCACCTTGCTTGCCCAAATGCAGCAAGCCTATAAACAGTGGAAAGAAGCAACACGAGCCTACCAGCAATACCAAACCTCACGACAAGAGCGTGAGGCGCATATGCAACTTTTGCAATATCAGTTAAAAGAGTTAAACGAATTTTCGCCAATTTCTGGTGAATATCAGCAAATTGATGAAGAATACAAACGATTATCCAACAGTGAACAATTGATCCATCTGAGCCAACAATCTGTGTTGTTGTTAGATGAAGCCGATGAATATAACGTCAGTAATTTACTCAGAAATGTTAAAAATAGTGTTCAAGAGCTGGCAGAGCTCGATCCCACTTTAAATAATGTTTATAACATGCTTGAAGAGGCTTCCATTGAGATTAAAGAAGCAAGCGATGAACTTCGGCATTATAATGAACGTTTAGAGCTCGATCCGGCACGCATCATGCAACTTGAACAGCGATTATCTAAACAAATTGCTTTAGCGCGTAAACATCATGTTGCCCCCGAAGCATTACCTGATTTGCATCAAACCTTGTTGGCTGAATTTAAACAGCTAAATCAGCAAGATGAACAAAATGAACAACTTAAAACCGATATTAGCAAATACCATCAAATCGCCGTTGACATTGCCGCTAAATTACATCAAAAAAGGTTAACGATAAGCAAAACATTAGCTAAAAAAGTAACGACCATTATGCATGAATTATCCATGCCTAATGGGCAATTTAGTATCGATATCGCTTTTGACGGGAATCGATTAAATGAAGATGGCGCCGATCAAGTCACTTTTTTAGTCAGTACCAATGCCGGTCAAAGCCCACAACCGCTCGCTAAAGTAGCATCTGGCGGTGAATTATCACGTATCGCCTTAGCCATTCAAGTTTTAACGGCGCAAAAAATGGATACGCCAGCTTTAATCTTTGATGAAATTGATGTCGGTATCAGTGGTCCAACTGCCGCAAAAGTAGGGCAACTATTAAGGCAACTTGGGCAATCAACCCAAGTGATTACCGTTACCCATTTACCACAAGTGGCAGGGCAAGCAAATCAGCACTATTTTGTGAGTAAACAAACAAATAGCAAACAAACTTCAACCGACATGCAAAAATTAGATAAAAATGGACGGTTAAATGAGTTAGCCAGATTATTAGGTGGCGATAAAATTACAGAGGCAACATTAGCTAATGCGAAAGAGCTACTTATTATCTAACTGAATTGTGGTAATATAGCGCTTTCATCTTAGGTGTGAAGGAAGCTTGATCATGAGTCTATCGGGTAAACGTATTTTGTTAGGCATTACTGGTGGCATTGCTGCTTATAAATGCCCTGATCTGGTTCGCCATTTAAAAAAAGCAGGCGCACAAGTGCATGTCGTGCTGACAAATTCTGCTAGTCATTTTGTGGCTAAAATGACGCTACAAGCCGTTTCTGGCAATCAGGTATCTTGTGATCTCTTCGATCCATCTGCCGAGCTTTCTATGAGTCATATTGAACTTGCCAAATGGGCAGATTTAGTCTTAATTGCACCGGCAACCGCCAATATTATAGCCAAAATGGCCAACGGTATTGCTGATGACCTGTTATCAACGATTTGCTTAGCCACATCTGCACCGATTGCCATAGCGCCTGCAATGAATCAACAAATGTATAAAGCTGCAGCAACGCAACATAATTTATCAGTATTAGCCTCAAGAAATACTTTAATTTTAGGACCAGATAACGGGTTCCAAGCCTGTGGAGATATTGGACCTGGGCGTATGCTTGAGCCACATGCTATTGTTGAACAAATTGCACACTATTTTAAAGCCACTTCTGCACTTTCAGATATATCTATTACCATTACAGCAGGCCCAACAATCGAAGAAATCGATCCAGTTCGTTACATTAGTAATTACAGTTCAGGAAAAATGGGCTTTGCAATTGCAAACGCAGCCGCTCAAATGGGCGCTACAGTCACATTAATTAGTGGTCCGGTTCATTTAGATACACCAAATCATGTTAACCGAATTGACGTTAAAAGCGCTAAACAGATGTACGATGAAGCATTAAATCACGCGCAAAAATCAACTATTTTTATTTCGTGCGCGGCGGTTGCTGACTATCATGCTAAAACAATTGCGACGCAAAAAATCAAAAAAACTAGCGATAACAATGAACTTATTATTGAATTAGTGAAAAACCCCGATATTGTAGCAAGTGTCGCAGCATTAAAAACGCATCGTCCTTTTGTAGTAGGATTTGCTGCTGAAACTCACGATGTCAAAGCTTATGCACTAAAAAAATTAACCACAAAAAACCTAGATTTAATTTGCGCTAATGATGTTTCAGACAAAACCATCGGCTTTAATTCCGACAAAAATGCATTAACGCTATATTGGCAAAACGGTGAGCAAACATTGCCATTAAGTAGTAAACAACAATTAGCAACACAGTTACTTCAAGCAGTTATAACACGATATAAAGCGAGTCACGATGAAGAGAAAAATTGATATAAAAGTATTAGACCAACGTTTAGGTCATGAATTTCCACTCCCTACCTATGCAACCGCAGGATCTGCTGGCATTGATTTACGCGCGATGTTTGATAAAACCACTGAAATCAAACCTGGTGAAACTATCTTAACGCCGACGGGGTTATCAATGCATATTGCCGATCCTAATCTGGCCGCTTTAGTATTACCGCGTTCAGGCCTTGGCTCAAAAAATGGTATCGTGCTTGGTAATTTGGTTGGTTTAATCGATTCTGATTATCAAGGTCAACTATTTGTTCCCGTTTGGAATCGTAGTCAAACACCTTTTATTATTGAAGCAGGTGATCGCATTGCTCAATTAATCATTGTTCCGGTTGTACAAGCAGAATTTAACATCGTTGATGAGTTTATTGAGTCAGCACGCGGTGAGGGTGGATTTGGACATTCGGGTAAAAAATGATTGTGAGCAGCAAAAATAAAAATCGTAAAGAAGATATCTTACAAGCATTGGCAAAGATGCTTGAATCCAATGAAGGCACTCAAAGAATTACGACAGCTAAATTAGCTGCAACAGTCGGTGTTTCTGAAGCAGCGCTATATCGACACTTTTCAAGCAAAACGAAAATGTTTGAAAGCTTAATTGTCTATATTGAAGATATCTTATTGTCTCGCATTAATGTGATTATACAAGATGAGCCTAATACTTTTACTCGCTTGCAGCTGATTCTAGCGTTGATATTGGGCTTTTCTGAAAAAAATCCCGGATTAACTAGAATTATGACGGGGCATGCGTTAATGTTTGAACAAGAACAGTTACAAGAACGTATTAGCCAACTATTTGAACGTATTGAGACCCAAATCAAACAAGTTTTACGTGAACGAAAAATTCGTGAAGGTGTCGCTTTCATCACTGATGAACGTATTTTATCCAGTCAGTTATTAGCTTTTTGTGAAGGTATGATGGCACGTTATTCTCGTTCAGGATTTAAATTTCTACCAACCACTAATTTTGATACACGTTGGAATTTATTAGCCAAGCAGTTAGTTTAATTAATTTTGTACAAATTCCCTTTGACAAAAATTTCTTTTACCTATTACTGAGGATAATAATATGAATGTTGAAGATTTTTTAAATTATGCTCTTTCATTTATCAAAAAATATGATGGGGTTGTATTTAGCTATATTGCTCATTTCTTCTTTGCCATTATTATTTTTGCTATTGGTAGAACCGTCGCAAGTTTGCTCAGCAACCAATTAAAGCGCATATTATTTAACCGTCACGTTGATCCGACTGTTGTTAAATTTGTTAGTGCGCTGTCGTACTATGTCATCATTATCATGACATTGGTTGCTGTTTTGGGTCAATTAGGGGTGCAAACAGCTTCCATTGTTGCTGTTATTGGTGCAGCGGGATTAGCTATTGGTTTGGCATTACAAGGCTCGCTGTCTAATTTTGCAGCTGGAGTTATTTTAATTATTTTTCGCCCATTTAAAGTGGGTGAAACAGTCGTCATTAATAGTCTGCAAGGTATTATTGATTCTATACAAATTTTTTCAACCTCTATTGTTACACCAACTAATGAATTAGTCGTGATCCCGAATAGTCAGGTCGTGAGCGCCAATATTATTAACTATACTCGTTTACCTGAAAGGCGTTTAGATTTAGTGATTAATGTGGGTTATAATTCAGATATTCAAAATGTTTATCAAGTGCTAAAACAAGCGGTTGGTAAAACTAGTAATATATTAACATCTAAAGAAACGACTATTCGATTAGATGTCTTAGATGCTTCTTCAATGAATTTTAATGTATTAGTTTGGACATTAAATGAAAATTATGGCACCGTAAAAGGGGAGCTACTTGAAAATATCAAAAATGGATTAACTGAAAATCATATCAATATTCCTTATCCAACCATGGATGTAAATGTTAACACTAAGTCGTAATTTATTAAAAACTCCGTCGATGCCCAGTGACGGAGTTTGTTTATTCTTTAATAGCGATTAAATATCTTGATCCATATTTAAAGCAGGTTTTTCACAATCAGGGCAACCCACCACTTTTGCAGGTACACCCACAACAGTTGTATGCGGTGGCACAGGATCTAACACGACGGAACCTGCACCAATTTTAGCCCCTTTACCTATTTCAATATTACCTAAAATCGTTGAATGCGCACCGATCATCACTCCTTCGCGTATTTTAGGATGACGATCACCATTTTGTTTTCCTGTGCCACCTAAGGTGACTGATTGCAAGATAGAAACATCGTTTTCGATCACAACCGTTTCACCAATCACAATCCCCGTTGCGTGATCAAACATGACTCCACAGCCAATTTTTGCCGCGGGGTGAATATCAACGCCAAACACTATTGCAATCTGGCTTTGTAAAAAAATGGCCAATGATTTACGATTTTGCTGCCAAAGCCAATGAGCAATGCGATAAGCTTGTAACGATAAAAAGCCTTTATAATAAAGCAGTGGCGTTGAGTAATAATTAGTCGCTGGATCGCGAATATAGACAGCCATAATATCGCTTATTGCTGATTGAATAATAGTTTCGTCAGCTTGATAAGCCTGCCGAGCAATTTCTCGAATTTCAATAGCTGGCATAACCTGAGAAACAAGCTTGTTAGCCAAAATATAGCTTAAGGCACTATCTAGGTTTTCATGATTAAGCAAAGTTGCATGGAAATAACTGGCTAGCATCGGTTCACTTTCAACTAATGCTGAGGCTTCTTGTCGAATGGTTTGCCATAATATCTGGGGGTTAACAACTATTTTTGCATCGTTCACAACAAGTTCCTATACATATTAACTAAAATTGCTAACATTGTTTCGCAAACTTACCTTGGAAGCAAGTATTGTATTGATTTAAAATCAACTATTTGAATAGCGATAAAGCTATTTTTATTATCGTGTTTTAGGTTGTTTTTAGTTTGTCTATGGCGTGCAACTTAAGAAGCTGATTTGTTTACTAAATAAAAAATAAACCCAAAATTATATTGTGGTTTGTTCATAATATAAGAGGCAATAAGCCTCTTTTTTATTGGATGAATATTGTTGAATAAATAGGATTAATTAAGGTAACAGCATTAATATTGTTATGTAACAATAATTTCGTGCTATTTCATTTGAAACAGTGACATATTTTGCATCGTCATAAAGGTATATTGTGCTGCTTGTAAATTAGCTTGTAACATCACATATTCTGAAATGGCTTCGTACCAATCAACATCTTCAAGTTGGCTGATTTGTGTTTGAAATTCAATATCTAATGTTTTACCTAGTGCGGTTAATCTATCAATTTCGGCCAATATCGAGCCACCTTCTGCTCTCAGTGTTGAAATATTATTAAATGAATTGTCTATGCCGTGACGCGCTTTTGATAATCCAGCTCTAAATTGTTCAACGGTATCTTCATTATCATAATCTAGATCTATTTTTAACGCTTCAATTGCATAATCAATACTGGCAAATATGTTACTTTCTGCCGGTGAACCATCAGTTTCTTTAACATTTGAACCTGTCATAAATACTTGAATGCCGGTAAAACTCAGCGATACTTCGCGCGAGTCATCAATCAAAACATTTACCGATGTTGTGCTGCCAACGTAACTCACTTCGCCAGCTTCGTTCATAACAAAAGGGGGAGTATCGTTTTTCTTACCCGCAAAAAGGTAGTTGCCATTAGTGTCTTTTGCATTAGCTAATGACAAAAGTTGATCTTTTAAACCTTGTAATTTGTTGGCAAGATCGAGTCTATTTTCTTCATTTAAAGTTTCATTTGAGGCATAGACCAATGTTTCTTGAATGGATTGGATAACAGTATTGGCTTCCGCTAAGATAGTATCTTGGCGACTTAGTAATTTATCGGCACTTTCGCGTGTTGCTTGAAATTGTTCATTTTGTGCTTGCGCTTGTTTTATTATTAATGATTGTGATGCGCCCATTGGGTCATCAGAAGGCGATAAAATCTTTTTGCCAGTCGCTAAATGTAACCCCGATTTTTGCCATTTGCTATTGGTATTTAAAATACTTTGCAAGTTTTTTTGATAGAGTGAGTTTGTGCTAAGGCGCATTTTTTATCCTTTTATCATTTAGTTAAACCTAAAATGGTATCAAATAGTGTGGTTGCGGCATCAATCACTTTTGCATTAGCTTGATAATACTGCATATAGACCTGCATAGAGATATATTCTTCTTCAATATTAACCCCAGATATTGATTGATTTTGTTCATAAATTTGTTGGGTAATATTTTGGCTTGATTGCGCAGAAATTTTCGCTGTTTGGGTCTCACTACCAATATAGCTGACTAAGGTCGTGTAAGCGCTTTTTAATGTTGTGGTACCATTAACGAGTTTTTCATGTTGGATTTCTAATAATTTAGTGACATTACGATTATCACCTGCACCATTTTCTTCATCATTAATTCCCGTTGCTAATTTATTCACATCTTTCACTAGCAGTTGTAGTGATGAGGCAATATCGGCAACAGGTTTTATGATGAAAGAGTCCCCACTAACGGCATTTCCGTTTATCTCGATAACTAGACCATCAAAAACCAATTTACCGTCTTCGATTTGTGGAGTGATTTGCTGACGATCTGATAATCGTGTGACAACCCAATTGTTGCCATCAAATTCGATTTTATAATCAGAAGCTTTTACTTCTGTCACAGCGTTAAACTCGATTTTAGCCGAGGCGTTCCCTTGGTTTTTCGTATTTGTGATACAACTAGGATGATTGTAATCGAATAACTTTTCACCCTGATTACCATTAATATCAACACCGGACATATGTACTTCATTAAAGCGTTCAGCTAAATTGAGCGCAATTAAACCTAATTGATTACGAGCTTCGGTTAGTGGTCCTTCACGAAAGGTTAATAAACCATTTAATGTGCCAGATGTAATGTTTTGACTAGTCAGTTCTTGCTTGGCACCTGAATGATGAGTATAAATAATGGTATTTAAAGAAGGATCGTCTGCTGAAGGTTGTACCGATAATAAGTTAATCGAAGAACCTTGAACTAAATTTAAACCATTAGTGAGCGAAAGATTATATTGCCCATTTTGTTCAGTAACAGTGATACCAATGATTTCGCTTAATTCATTGACTAGCTGATCGCGTTGGTCAAGTAAGGCATTGGGTTCGTTTCCACCCCCAACTGACTGTAGTTGTGAGATTTTTTGATTAAGCTCGGCAATTTGTTGAGTATAGGAGTTGACTTTATCAACATTATTGCTTAATTCAGTATTAATATTGGCGATTTGATTTTTTAAATTTGTTTCTGTTTTATTAAATTGACTCGTTAAAGAAGTCAGATCACTAATCACCGTTTGTTTGGTTGATGCATCACCCGCATTTGATGTGAGTTTATTTAAACTGGCAAAAAGATTGTTAAGTTGTGATGAAATACTATTATCATTTTCTGCTAATAAATTATCGACTTTGGATAACTCTCCATAATAGGATTTAATAGAACCATTTTGTGATTGTGATTGGCGTAGTTGTCCGACCACAAAGTTGTTAAAAGCACGATTAACCGATGATATTGCAACGCCATTACCTACAAATCCGAAACTATGTTGAGTACCATTTGCTTGACGTAAAATTTGTTGTTGGCGATTATAACCTGTTGTATGTGCATTACTGATATTATTGCTAATTACATTAAGCATATTTTGTGCTGCATTTAATCCACTAATACCGGTATTCATTAATGAATTTGCCATAAAAACTCCTCAATATAGTTTTAGTTAATAATATCCATTAAAAATAAGTTATCTTTTATATCGGCTTAACTTTTCAAAACTTTAATAATTTTTACAATCGTTTTTTTAAATTGTATTTATTCTGATTTAATTTGTTGTGATTGTTTTAAAAAATCGATGCCGGTCATGTTATTTTCTTTTTCAATATACTGTTGTGCTGTTTTATTCAAAATTAAGATGCTAATACGTCGATTCGCATCTTTACTATAGTTAGGATTATTTAGACTAACGGTGTCAGCTAATGCAACAATGCGCATAATCTTACTGGAGTCTAATCCGCCAGCAATGAGCTCTCTCCTTGATGAATTGGCTCTATCGGCGGATAATTCCCAGTTACTATAACCACGATCGCCCGTTGTATATTGGCGTTCATCCGTATGGCCTGATAAAGTGATTTTATTCGGTAAAGAATTGATGATCGGCGCTAATGCATGTAAAATTTCTTTCATATTGGGATCAATCATTGCGCTACCCACATTAAACATGGGTTTATCATCTGAAGCCAAAATTTGAATGCGTAACCCCATTTCAGTTAATTCAACAATAAGATTCGGCGCTAATTTTTTAAGGCGCTCATCGATTTCGAAAATTTCATAAATCTTGCGCGCAGCTTCAATCATCTGTATTTTTTCAAGTTGTTGTTTTTCAAATTCATTCTGTAATGGATTTAGAATATGATTTTTTTCTTCACCAATTTGTTTACTTACATCATCTCCACCGCCTGGTATTGGGCTTTCACTATCGCTAATATTGTTTCCACCATTTAGACCAAGTATTAATGGTGTTCTAAAATATTCTGCGATTCCTTGTAATTCTTGAGGAGTCGACTTTGCAATTAACCACATGACTAAAAAAAGAGCCATCATTGCCGTCATAAAGTCGGCATAAGCAATTTTCCAAGAGCCACCATGATGACCACCGCCATGCCCTGATTTTTTCTTAATAATTATTCTTACAGATTTATCGTTCATTATTCGTTATTTTCATTTTTTTTGAGATTTTTATCTTTAACTTCTTGGATATATTTTTCTAATTCAAAGAATGATGGTCTTTCATGAGAAAATAGCGTTTTTCGTCCAAATTCAATACAAATTTGTGGAGCATAATCATGCATACTGGCAATAAGTATGACTTTTGTGCACTCTAACATTTTTACCATATCGGCGTTTCTTTGTTTCAATAAGGCGGCTAGTGGTGAAACAAAACCATAAGCAAGTAAGATCCCTAAAAAAGTCCCTACCATAGCATGGGCAATAAGTTCACCGAGTTCACTTGCAGGCCTATCAGCTTGTGCAAGTGTATTAATTACCCCCATTACTGCTGCAACAATGCCAAATGCCGGTAAACCATCACCAATACCTGAGATGGCATCAACAGGTTTTTCAAGCTCGTGGACAAATGTTTCAATTTCTTCGCTCATTAGTGTTTCTATTTCAAATACATCCATATTGCCACTAATCATCAGTCGTAAGTAATCAGTGATAAAATCGCAGATTCTAGGATTAGCTAATATAAGCGGGTACTGCTTAAATAATTCACTTTCATGTGGATTATCAATATCGGATTCAATAGATAGCCCCCCATTTTGGCGAATCTTCGTTAAAATGGTATACATCAAATTAATTTGTGTTAGATATAGGTTTTTATTATATTTAGATGTCTTAAATAATTGGCCTAAAGATTTGAGTGTTGCTTTTATTGTTTTTTGTTCATTACTGACAATAAAAGCGCCAATTGCAGCGCCACCAATAATCAACAGTTCAAGTGGTTGAAATAGTACGGCTAAATAGCCACCACTTAGCACATAACCAACTAGTGCCGAAGCGATTACAACGATATATCCTATAATTATTAGCATAGGCTTTCTTTTTTCTCCAAAAAATATCTGTTAAATTGCTTTAATATCTCTAATCTTTATTCAAGCGAATATCTGTTTTACAACTGATGAATTTAAATAATTTGCTTTTGATAAAACCTTCAGGCATTTTTCGTCATTTTCTTTTTGTGTTTTATTATTTTTATCTGCCCTTGACGGTGGTTGACATAAACTGCAGGTAAACGTGTTTTGAGGATGATAAGCGTGTGTAATAAAAAGTCCACGGCATGCGGTGCAACATGATTGTTGCATGACATTTCTTTCAACAAATTTGACTAAAATCCAGGCTCTGGTTAACCCTAAAACAGGCTCGTCTTTATGTGAAACTTGGCATTGTTCTAAATAAAGCTGATAGGCATTTAATATAGTTTGAATGCTTGAATTCTGGCCATTTTTAACTAAAAAAGCGTAAGCATTATAAAAAATACTAGCATGGATATTGGGTTCCCATGTCATAAACCATGAGGTTGAAAACGGCAATAAACCTTTAGGTGGTGGACAACCTTGAATTTCTTTATAAAGTTTTATCAGTTTATTTCGGCTTAAATTTGTTTCACTTTCCAGCATTTGAATTCTTCCACCAAGGGAAATTAATTTGATAGCCAGTTCGGTTTCCTTATATTTTTGGATAATACTTTTATCTGACATATTCGGATCCTTACCTACTTATTCATTGAATCTAATAGCAAACTTGATAACAAAATACCTGTATGCATTTGCTTTATATCACTAACGCGGGATTCTTCTGTAAGTTTTTCCATCATTTCTGCGTTTTCAAATCGTAGCTGAAATGTCAATTGATTGGTTTCTGATAAAACCAACATTTGCGAGGTACTTAAACTACTAAGTATATCAGCCGTTTTTTCATCTATACCTAATCGATACATTGCCATAACTTTATCTTTTTCAATCATTTTCTGGCTTAACAGTAGTGTTGACAGATTCAAATGATGTATGCATTTAAGAATATCGTCATCGAGTATATTTACCAATTTAGTCACCAATCTCTATTTATTTTTTATTCGCATAAAAAAACGAACAACAAGTAAAATTAAAACATTAATATTTTTTTTGTGCTTAAAATTACATTTTTAAAAGGAAAAGGTCAATAAAAAAATCATTTCAATTTATTTTCGATTAATTTCGTTTTATTTAAATTATTTTTTTATTTTTTCTAAAAAACAACTTTACTTTGTATTCTTTTTATTGCTTGACTATGTAATTGGCTTACTCTTGATTCGCTAATATCCATAATTTTACCAATCTCTTTTAAATTGAGATCCTCTTGGTAATAAAGTGATAAAACAAGTTTTTCTTTTTCTGGTAAGTTTTCAATTTGTTGAATAACGGTATTGCGAATTTCCTCATCTATGATTGCTGAAAAAGGGTTATTATCTTCTTCATATTCAATAATGGCATCAATGTTATCTCCCAATTTTTTATGAATTTCATCATAAGAACATATTTGACTACTATTTGAATCTAATAAAATTTTACGGTATTCACTGATCGGCAATTCTAAATATTGGGCAATTTGATAATCATTAGGCGCTGTACCTAGCTTTTGTTCTAGTTTATTAATTGCTGTTGTGACATCTTTAATTTTTTTACGAGTTTGCCTTGGTAGCCAATCACGACTACGTAGTTCATCAAGCATTGCGCCTTTAATTCTTGGTATAGCAAATGTCGCAAAAGTATTGCCTTGAGAGGTGTCATAGCGCTTTATTGTGTCTAATAAACCGATATAGCCAACTTGTAACAAATCATCAAGTTCAACCGTTGCAGGTAAACGAACTGCTAATTTCAAAGCTTCATTACGAACCAAATGAATATATTGTTTCCAATCGATTTGATTTATTACACCGTGTGAGTTATATAAACTGCCATCCATTTTTGCACCAATGTTAAAAAAATGCTTAATAGTATTATGACGATAGTTGATGAATTTAATGGGCAGAATAAAGGGATAAAAAATAGCTAATTATAATGATTAGTCATAACGACATTATATAAATGCCGTTATGAGGATGTGACAAATTTAGGATGAACAAAAATAGGTAAATAGAATTACTGCAATAAAGAAAGTACAGATTGTGGTACTTGGTTAGCTTGTGCTAATACTGAAGTACCTGCTTGTTGTAAGATTTGACCACGAGTCATGTTTGATACTTCTGTTGCATAATCCGCATCTTCAATTCGGCTACGCGCAGAACTTAAGTTATTTACAGTATTGTTGATATTAGTAACAGTTGATTCGAAACGGTTTTGTACTGCACCAAGTTGTCCTCGTAATGCATCAATTTTTGATAACGCGGCATCAATGGTTTTTAATGGATCTTCTGTTGGTGTATCAGATACGTTAAATGCATTTAAACCAAGTTCCGTGCTATCGATTTTTTTCAAATTGATTTCAATGGTTTCGCCGTCGTTTGCACCCACTTGAATTTTAAGTGTTTTATCTTCAGATAATACTTTAGAACCATTGAAATCAGTTTGTTTAGAAACACGATCAATCTCATCTAAACGTTGATCGATTTCGTTTTGAATTGATACTAAATCACTTTCAGAGTTAGTGCCATTTGCTGCTTGAACCGTTAATTCACGAATACGTTGTACGTTATTGTTGATTTCATTTAGTGCACCTTCAGTGGTTTGCGCAAGTGAAATACCATCATTTGCATTACGAGCAGCTTGAGTTAAACCTTTGATGTTTGAAGAGAAACGGTTAGCAATAGCTTGGCCTGCTGCGTCGTCTTTTGCGCTATTAATACGCATGCCTGATGAAAGGCGCTCGATAGATGTGCTAAGAACGCTTTGAGAATTGTTAAGATTGTTTCTTGCCATTAAAGACATAGTATTAGTATTAATTACTTGTGCCATTTTTATCTCCGATAATATAAATATTAAAATCAACAAGATATTTAAATTTAATTCAATATTTTTGCTGATAAATAACTTATCGGTAACAAAATAGGGAACTTTAATATTTTTAATGATTATTTTTTTAAAATAGACATATGTAGTCGTAAATATAATAAAAATAACAAGGTAAATCAATATATTATATTTTTATTAGGAATTTTTTTAATGATAATTTTTTATTCAAAACAAAGTTCTTTTAACCTATTAAATAAATAGTTAAATGATGACTAAATTTTTTTAAGTGCCAGCCGATATAAATAACAGTGAATAATTGTTATAGGTAGGCTAAATCATGGCGATGAGTGCATTAGGGATAGGTTCGGGAATCGATCTTGGTGAAATTTTAAATCAATTAGAAGCGGCAGAAAAGACACGCTTAACACCAATCACTACTCAACAAAAAGCGATTAATGCCAAAATTAGTGGTTTTGGTAAGTTAAAAAGTGCATTAACAACATTTAATACAGCAACGGCAAAACTCCAAAAAAAAGAGTTATTTCAAAGCCGTATAGCGACAGGTAATAACGATTATTTTTCAGTAAAGACAAATAGCAAAGCGGTTTTAGGTAATTATGCTGTTACTGTTGATCAATTAGCAACATCTCATAGTGTTGCGACATCGGCAATCAAGGATAAAAATACTCAATTGGGGAATGATAATGCAACACGAACCATTACCATTGAACAAGCTAATGGTCATAAACTGAATGTGACTTTATCGAAAGATGAGACGTCATTAGAATCAATAGCGAACGCCATTAATAATGCTAAAGTGATTAATGATGATGGAACAGAGAGTTCTTCAACAATGAATGCGACGATTGTGCGTTCAGGGGCAGATAGTTATCAATTAGTGATTACGTCAAAAGAAACGGGGGTACAACAAGCTATTACCTCTATTTCATCCGATGATGATAAGTTAAACCATATTATTGGATTTGACATTAATCAGGCGAGCAATAGCCCCATGGCTGAAGTTGCAAAAGCGCAAGATGCCAAGTTTTCGTTTAATGGTATTGCGATAACCAGCGCCTCAAATACCGTTAAAGATGTAATGGATGGCGTTGATATTACGTTAAAAGAGGTGACGACAACCAGCCAAAATCTTACTATAAGTGCCGATAACGAAAAAACAGAAGAAGCCATTAAAGAATGGGTCGAAGCATTTAATCAATTACAGTCAACAATATCAACGTTAACTAAATTCACCACAGAAGATAAAAATTCAAAGGAATTAAATAATAGTAATGGTCCACTTGTGGGTGATGCGACATTACGCAATATTGACCAAAGTATCCGTTCTATCTTTGCCAAAGGACAATCGGGTGAATATTCGGTATTGGCTCAAATTGGTATTAATATGGATAAGAATGGCACGTTAACGATTAATGAAAATGAGCTAAAAAAAGCATTGAATGAAAATAGTGATGCAGTGGCAACACTGTTTACCGGTGATGGCAAAAACACAGGGATCGCCAATGAGGTTTTTGCCAAAGTCAGTGGATTTATTGATAGTGATGGTATGATTGATTCGGCAACTAATGGATTAAATACCACATTAAAATCATTAGATAAACGCCATGAACAAGTGAGCAATTCTATTGAACAAACCATTGAACGTTACCGCGTTCAATTTACCCAATTGGATATTTTAATTAACTCGTTAAATAGCATGAGTAATTATTTAACTACCCAATTTGATATGATGGCAAACTTAAAAAAATAGAGGGAAGTGATGTATAAATTAGGTTCTCAAGCCTATGAGCAAGTGAATTTAGAAACGCAAGTTAATCAAGCATCCCCCCATCAATTAATCGTTTTATTATTTGATGGAGCACTAAATGCAATTAAATTGGCTAACTTGTATATTCAAAAAGGCAATATTGTAGGTAAAGGTAATGCTATTTCTAAAGCGATTAATATTGTTGATAATGGGCTTAAAAGTTGCTTAGATTTAGAAAAAGGGGGTGAAATCGCTGAAAATTTAGATCGCCTATATCAGTATATTAGCCAGCAGTTAGTTTTAGCCAATTTACATAATGATCAAGAAAAACTGCAAACTTGTTTTGATTTGTTAAATAATATTGCTGAATCTTGGCGTGAAATTGCCAAATAAAAGGACGATTATGCAAGAAAATAACTTATTAGAACAATATAAACAATTTAATTATATTGTTGAACAAATGTTGATTAATGCACAGAATGAAAACTGGGAGTTATTGTTGAGTTGGCAGGCGAAATACCATCAATTATCAAAAAGTATTATGTTGGTTGATGATTTTTCGGTAATTGAAAATATGTCCTTACAACATCAAGACATTGTTCGAATGTATATTAAAAACATACTGAGTTATCAACAGCAATTAACTCAATTAATGAAGGCGTATCATACCCAGCTCAGAAAATGGATTGGTGAACATGTCAATTATCAGACCAAAATAGATAGTTATCAACAAATTGCCAGTTTAATGTAAATTTGTGAATTGATCTGCTTGAGCTTTATTCATTAGTTAAGGTTCAAGTCAATATTGCTATTAAATAGCTTTAACAAACACTTCTATTTTAAATAATGAATTCTTTTATGGGTAATTTAAAAATTTTTAGTGATTAAATTTTTATCATTGTTTACTATTTGTTGAAAAAAGGTTTTGTACACCGGATAACAAATATTTCTGCCAAGATCTTGATTGGTTTCTGAATTCAATAAATCGCTCTCATCATATCGGTCAATAGATTTTTTCGGTTTTTTCGAATGTTCGGTGAATTGATTAATTATCGCCTTGAGTACCAGAATTCAAGGTTATCTGTAAATGCAAAAGAACCAAAATTTAGGATAGGCTATTTATATCAGACATTCATATTCATAATTTCTTGATAAGCTGCAACCAGTTTATTGCGCACTTGAATACCAAATTGCAATGAAACCGATGATTTTTGCATATTAACCATGACCTCATTCAAAGAAATATTCGCCTCTCCCATTTCAAAAGCTTTGGCTTCATTATTTGCCTGTATTTGTCGTTGACTGATGTTATCTAAAGCGGTTTTTAATTCTAAAACAAAGTTTTTATCTGCAAACTGCGTTTTTGGAGTTATTGACGTTGATTCATTTAAATTAGTGAGTTCAATTGGATTGAATGCGTTGATTGTATTCATTTTGATATCTGCTTTTTAGCTCTTTTGTTCCTGTATCGCTAAATTTAACATAAAAATAAAAAAGCAAAGGGTTTAAGTAAGGGAAAAACTGCACGCTTTTCTCGCCATTGAATTTGTCAAATACATGGATAATAAAGCGCAGAGTTAATCTAAATAGTTTAGAGTCAGGGTGCCTATGGCTAGTCAGACAGTCAATAATAAAGGTGAATCAATCTTAAATAAGTTACCTTTTGTCAATCAACTAAAACAAAACACCAAAATGGCATTGTTAATTGCCGGTGTGGTTACGATAGCGATTATCAGTTTTATTTATTTATGGGCTAAAGATGAGTCTTATAGTGTTTTGTTTAGTAATTTAAATGATAAAGATGGTGGCGAAATTATTAGCCAGCTTGATAAGATGAATATTCCTTATCAATTTTCATCTTCTGGCTCCACTATTTTAATTCCACAAGATAAAGTTTACGATACCCGATTACGTATTGCACAACAAGGTTTGCCTAAAGGTGGATCCGTTGGTTTTGAATTGCTCGATAAAGAAAGTTTTGGTATGAGCCAATTCAATGAACAAATCAATTATCAGCGGGCTTTAGAAGGGGAATTATCTCGAACCATATCCATTATCAGTAGTATTGATGATGCTAGAGTGCATTTAGCAATGCCTAAGCCATCTTTATTTGTCAGGGAAAGAAAATCCCCTTCAGCATCGGTAGCATTAACGTTATTCCCAGGTCGCTCATTATCACAAGGTCAAATTGATGCCATTATCCATTTAATCTCGAGTAGTGTGCCAGAATTACAAGCAGATAAAGTAACCATTATTGATCAGCATGGTCGCCTGTTAACAGGCGAAGGCTATCGTGATCGAAATACCAATATCGCACAACTCGAATTTAGTGAGCGAATTGAAAATAGTGTTCGTGAACGAGTAGAAAAAATCATCATTCCTATCTTGGGTAAAAATAATGTTAAGGTACAAGTGAATGCTGATATTGATTTTAGTCGGCAAGAAGCAACATCAGAAACTTATGACCCGAATAGCGATATTGCTAATCAAACTATTCGCAGTAAGCAACAAGTCGAAAATCGCCAATCCGCTAAAAGTTATGGTATAGGTGGGGTACCGGGTGCATTGTCTAATCAACCTGTACCAATTTCTAGTGCACCGATTGATGAACAAGATGAAAAAAAAGAAGCGACTGAACAAAATGATAAACAAGGACATTACAGCTTACAATCAAATCATACCGTCAATTTTGAAGTCAATAGACAAGTGATACGCAGTCAAATACCTGAAGGTCGGATTAAACGTTTATCGGTTGCTGTTTTGGTGAATTATAAATTTGTCACAACTGAGTCAGACAATGCTAAATCTGAAGATGATGACAATGACAACCCGTCATCTTCCATAATAGAACAATGGGTAAAGTTAGATAATGATGAACTTCAAAATATTGAAGCACTCGCGCGTCAAGCAATGGGCTTTTCTGATTTACGTGGCGATACATTAACTGTTGCGAATTTGAAATTTACCGATCAAGCACTTGATGACAATGACGATATCGCATTTTGGAAAACCAATGAATTTTATGATACTGCCAAAACAGGGATTAAATATCTCATTTATATCCTCATTTTCTGGTTTATGTGGCGTAAGGTATTACGTTCAGTATGGATGAAATTGCAACGTAAATTCCTTATCGAAAAAGGGGAATTGTTAGATGCTCAATCAACGGTAGATGAGAAGCTAGATTACAGAGCGTACAGTAAACAACAGCACAAAATATTTGAAGATAATATGCAACAACAACAGCACATACGGAAAATTGTTGAGAAAGAACCGCGTGTCATGGCATTAATTATTCGTAATTGGATAAATAAGGAGGACACTAAACAATGATTTTAAATGAATCTCAAAAAGCGGCGGCGATTTTAATGGTATTAGGTGAAGGGCTTGCGGCACAAGTCATGCAACATCTTAATCAAAAAGAGGTGCAACAAATCAGTAGTGCAATGATGTCATTACCTCAGTTTTCTCAAGAACAATTGAAAGGTATACTTAACGAGTGCCAAGTTGCTCTTGAAGAATGTGCGGTTTTAAATACCGATCCAAATGGCTATTTACGTTCAATATTAGGTCGATCACTGGGTAGTGAAAAAGCTGAACGTTTACTTGATGAACTATTATCTACTGATCAAGAAGAAGCAACCGATGGTCTTGAAATGCTCAACTATGTTGATGCAACAAGAGCCGTTGATCTGGTCAAAAAAGAACATCCACAAATCATTGCGACTATTTTAGTTCATTTAAATCGTGATTTAGCAGCAGAAATTTTAAATCTGTTTGATGATGAATTGCGTAACGATGTCATGCTACGTATTGCAACTTTTGGTGGGGTTGAGCCTTCTGCTCTGCAATTACTCTCATCTTCATTATCGACATTATTACATGGTCAAAATATCAAACTGAATAATCTTGGTGGAATACGTACTGCGGCAGAAATTATTAACTTAATGAAAACACAACAAGAAGAGCAGGTTATTAATGCATTGCGTGATTATGATGGAGAGTTAACGCAAAAAATTATTGATGAAATGTTCTTGTTTGAAAATCTGGTTGACGTGGATGACAGAAGTATTCAACGCTTACTTAAAGAAGTCGATAATGAAATATTGATTATCGCATTGAAAGGAGCATCAGTTGAATTACGTGACAAACTATTGAGTAATATGTCACAGCGAGCAGCATCTATTTTACGTGAAGATTTAGAAAATAGGCCGCCTGTACGTTTATCTCAAGTAGAAACTGAACAGAAGAAAATTCTGGCTATTGCTCGTCGATTAGCTGAAAGCGGTGAAATGATTCTAACTAGTGGTGATGATGAATATGTATAATCAGCCCGATAGATTAGATTGGGAGCCACTCAGTTTCCGGGATTTAACACCATCTAAGCTATCAGAATTAAGCCAAAGCAATGAGATTGAGCAACCAGAGGTTAGTGAATCAACGTCTGCTCCTAATTTTGAGTATGAACCCATTGAACCTAACGAGATCGAACAAACACTGGAGCAGTTAAAGCAGGAGATTGAAGCTAAAGCCTACCAAGAAGGGTTTAATTTAGGTCGATCTGAAGGCTTTGAAGAAGGTAAACAAGCTGGCTATGAACAAGGATATCGCCTGGGACAACAGGAGGGACGTGAACAGATTGAACGGCAGCTTAATGATGAAAAACATAAAGCCGTTCATGCTATAACGGATTTAGTCAGTAATTTTCAGCAATCAATTAATGATATTGATGAGTTAATTGTACCTAAATTGTTTGATTTGGCGTTAATTGCGGCACAAAAAACAGTAGGCAGCATGGCTAAAGTAAAACAAAAACAGTTAAGCCATACCATACAAACATTAGTTGAGCAGTGCCCAATTTTATCAGAACCGATATCGTTACATCTTAATCCTACTGATTTGCAATGGTTAGAACCCCTATTGAATGAAGAAAATCAGCAAGAACAATGGCAATTCATTGCCGATCCTAACATTGAAATAGGCGGTTGCAAAATTATAACCGATACTAATGAAATTGATGCCAATATCAATGACCACTGGCAAATAATATCTGATAGCCTAAAAAAGGATGATTATTAACGTGAAATATTCTTCACAATGGCTAAGTAAAATTGACCAAGCTACACAACAACTTGAATCACTATCATTAATTCGCCAATACGGACGCTTAGTTAAAGCATCCGGATTGGTGCTTGAAGCTGTTGGATTAAAATTACCTTTGGGATCTAACTGCTTGGTTGAACGACAAACTAATGGTCAAACGGAGGCAGTTGAGTGCGAAGTGGTTGGCTTTAATGATAAAACACTTTATTTAATGCCGTTTGAATCAACGGACGGTATTTTATTAGGCGCACGCGTCTATACTAAGCAATATGATCTAACGCACTTTAGTCATAAAGTCTTACCCATGGGAATGAGCCTATTAGGTCGAGTGGTTGATGCTATGGGGAAACCGTTAGATGGTAAACCGCTATCTGAGCAGGTTGAGTTTGAAGGATTATCTCATAAAGCGATTAATCCCTTAAAACGTACCCCTGTTCATCAGGTACTTGATGTTGGCGTCAGAGCCATAAATGCTTTGCTAACGGTTGGTAAAGGGCAAAGAATGGGCTTATTTGCAGGATCAGGGGTTGGCAAAAGTGTCTTGCTTGGCATGATGGCACGCTACACACAAGCGGATATTATTGTTGTCGGTCTGATTGGTGAACGTGGGCGAGAAGTTAAAGATTTTATTGAAAATATTTTAGGCGAAGCAGGATTGGCTCGAGCGGTTGTGGTGGCAGCTCCCGCCGATGTGTCGCCATTATTGCGCTTACAAGGTGCTGCGTATGCAACAAAAATTGCCGAAAACTTTCGCGATAAAGGGTTTAACGTTTTACTTATTATGGACTCTTTAACGCGTTATGCAATGGCACAACGCGAAATTGCTTTAGCGATAGGGGAACCCCCAGCAACGAAAGGCTATCCTCCTTCGGTCTTTGCCAAATTACCCGCATTAGTTGAAAGAGCGGGTAATGATGAAAATGGAAAAGGTTCCATTACGGCATTTTATACGGTATTGACAGAAGGTGATGATCAACAAGATCCGATTGCCGATTCGGCCCGAGCGATTTTAGATGGGCATATTGTTTTATCTCGCTCGCTTGCTGAGTCTGGGCATTACCCAGCCATTGATATTGAAGCTTCAATAAGTCGGGTGATGACCGATCTTACTGCGCCTGAAGATGAAAAAAAATCCCGATTATTTAAACAATTGTTTTCAAGCTTTCAACGAAACCGCGATTTGATCAATGTGGGGGCTTATGTAACGGGGACTGATCCTTTATTGGATAGGGCGATAGTATTGTTTCCTGCCATGCAAAAATTTTTACAGCAAAGTATTAATGCACATTGTAGCTATCAAGATGCTTATCAACAATTAGTGAGTATTGTCGAACCAACATTAACGAGTTAGGAAAGCGTAATGGCAAATAAAAATTCTGGGCAATTTGCGTTTTTAACATTAAAAAAACTAGCAAAAAAATCGGTCGATGAGACGTTAATTAAGTTAAAAAAAGCGCATGAAAATCACCGTCATGCACAATCGCAACTGCATGTATTAAATGACTATTATGCCGAGTATCAACAAAAATTAAATAACGCTTTATCTCGTGGTATTAAAGGTGGTGAGTTGAATAATTTTAATGCTTTTATTTCAACTATTGAGCAAGGCATTGCGCAACAGCAAAAAGTATTGTTAACGTTGGATATTAAGCAAAAGCAAATCACCAATCAACTTAATCAATCGCAAAAAAGCTTAAATACCTATACAACACTATTAGACAAGCAATATAAAAAACAGCAACAACAACAAAATCGTTTACAACAAAAACTGACAGATGAATTTGCACAGTTACAACTCGCAAGGAGAGCATTAAATGAATATTAATCTTATGAATGATTTGAACCTTACCACTACTCATCAATCAGTGCGAGTTGGAACAGATTTAACAACTAATAATGATTGCTTTCAACAATTATTGCGACTAAATGAAAACCAATCAGATCAAGGTAAAAAAACAATTAATGGCAAGTTAACTGTTACCGATGATGCGCACGAAGATAATGACCATGATGTTGATATGTTTATGACGACCATTTATCCCTTTAATGTACAGAATTATGAACAAGAAAAACAAGCTTTAGCAAGTTCACAAAAAAGGAGTGATATTCCTGAAATATTAAATGCTAATTCTCTCGATAATTTATCGTCAGAAACATTAATGAATGAGCAGGCAACACAGTTACTTACTTCTATTTATGACAGTGAAGATGTAATTAATAAAGTCACCTCACAAACTGAAGTAATGTCATTATCAAACGATAAAAAGGCGAAAAAAGGTGATCTTGCTCATAAAAAAGTCGCAAGCATTAAAGGTAAAGTTAATAATCTTCATGTTAACCAAGAAAATAATGCGAAAAATGCCAGTGATATTATGCGAAAACTAGCGGCTCATCAAACTCCATTTATAACAAATAATCACAATAAAGATGGGATAGTACATAGCAATCAAGAACATTCTTTGTTGACTCATGCAAATGGACAAAGCCTGTTACTATCGCCAACCAATGTTAGCGCGACCTCAGCTACGTTAAATTTACCAACACAACCTATTATGCAATGGCAAACTTCATTAAGTGAACAAATTATTATGTTTAATCGTCAAGGAATTCAAACTGCCGAAATAAAATTACATCCACAGGCATTAGGATCATTGCATATTAAACTTGCCATGAATAACGATAAGATGAATCTTCATATGATGGCTGCGCATAGTGTTGTTAAAGGTATGTTAGAATCGGCATTACCCTTTTTAAAAACATCATTGGAAGATCAAGGCATCATGCTAGAGCAAGCCAATATTGGTGACTTTTCGATGATGAACGATTCACAGCAATCCGCTATGCATCAACAAGCACAAAATAACCCGATACCGACCGTGCAAAAGCTTGATGCGTCCGATGTGGGTGTTGAGCAAATCATCGTTGAAAATAGTGCGCACAATTCTGGTCTTAGCATATTTGCTTAACGATTAACATTATTTTTAATTTTTGATTTAAATAAGTTGAAGCGCATAAATAGGTAATGTTTTATTGCCTATTCTTCAAATCGATTTTAAAAATATGCTTTATTATTCTTGTAACCATGTCCAGTTAATGGATTAGAGATCTTTTTAAATTTTATAGAGACAAGAATAAATATGCCTACAGCCTCAAAAAAAGTCAGTAATTTAAATTTAATTCTTATTCTGATGACGCTATCAGCGATAAGCTTTGCGGCTTATTTGTGGTTTCAAAACCATTCACCAAACACCCATAAAGAGCAAGAAGAACCCCAAATTTTATCCCCCGTATTTTTAACATTAAAACCATTTACAATTTCATTACCTGTTTCAGAAGAAAATAACGATATCAACAAAATTATTTATATGGGCATCGTTTTACGTGTGGCTAATGAAGATCAAAAAACAGTGTTATTAGATTATTTACCGGAAGTAAGAAATGATATGCTGCTTTTAACTTCAAAGCAGTATGTCAACAAGCTAAAACTAGAAGCAGGGAAAACCGATTTACAAGAACAGATAAAAAATAAGTTATCACGACAATATGATGCAAAAAATTGGGTAAAAGTTGATGAAGTTCTATTTACTGATTTTATTATACGGTGATTATTATGCCCGATAAGATCGAAGCCACAACAGATATAAATGAAAAGGATGACGTAGCACAAAAATCTGAAAGTTTTTTGATAGCTGAAGATGATGACAATATCGATGCTTCCGTTGTCTCGTTACCTTCCGGGAAAAAAGCCGACGTTAAACCCTATGATCTATCGGTCAAACATCGCTTTATTCCTGAGCGTTTAACTGCGTTAGAAATTATTAATGAACGTTTTGCTCGTCAGTTTCGAATTGGTTTATTCAACCGATTACGTCGTAATACGGATGTAGTTGCATCACCCATTGAACCACAAACATTCAAAGAGTTTTCTGATATTTCATCGGCAAACCATTTAAATCTAGTGCACCTTAACCCATTAAGAGGTTCAAGCTTATTTTCGTTTTCACCTGAATTAGTTTTTATTATCGTAGATTCATTATTTGGGGGGGATGGACACACATCTAACATTGAAACTCAAGGGCGTGAATTTACCCACACCGAACAACAAATCATTAAACGAGTATTGGAATTAGCATTAGTTATTTATCAAAATGCATGGGCTGATATTTACGCAATTGAAACCGAATATATTCGTTCTGAAATGCAAAGTAAATTTACCAACATTACTAGCTCACCTGACGATGTCGTGTTAACAACCAATTTTAAAGTTGAAGTGGGTCATAGCAAAGCAACATTTTGTGTTTGTATTCCTTATTCTATGGTCGAGCCAATCAAAGAATTATTAATCAAACCACCTGTCGAACAGCAGACTTATCAAGATGATAAGGTTTGGATGAGTTCATTAACTAGTGGGATCAAACAATCAACGGTCGAATTAGTTGCCAACTTTACCCATATTCACACAACCGTTGCTAAACTGTTAGCCTTAAAAGTTGATGATATTTTAGTGATCGATAAACCAACAAATTTAGATGTAACAGTCGGTGGCGTACCGGTATTAAAAGGTCATTACGGTAAAGTAAATAAACAATATGCAATTCAAGTAGAACAGGTCATTAATCCTGTGATAGAACAATTGAATGAGGGAGTGTTCAATGACTGACATCAAACCAAATAACGATGAAAACCAAGAAACAAAAGTAGCGAGTGATGAGCTTATCACTAAAGAAGCTATTTTTGAGACATTATCTCCACAACAAAATGAAGATAAAAAGCAAGATATTAATCTTATATTAGACATTCCAGTTGAATTAAGTGTCGAGCTTGGTCGAACCAAAATAGCCATTAAAGATCTGTTAAATCTAACCCAAGGGTCGGTAATTGCATTAGATGGACTTGCGGGTGAGCCATTGGATATATTAATTAACGGTTATTTAATCGCCCAAGGCGAAATTGTGGTGGTTGGTGATAACTATGGTGTGCGCATCACCGATATTATTACCCCATCGGAGCGTGTAAGAAGATTGAGTCGTTAATGACAATAAAGCAAACTAATTTGGCTCAACCTACGGTTGGTGCAATCAACACGAATACCTTATCGGCGTCGCCTACTGATTTAAATATTTACACCAAAGTTGGATCATCAATGGGATTGATGCTTGTTGTGGTCCTCGGTTTTATTCTATTGTTAGGGTGGTTTGCCAAACGAATGGGTTGGAAAAAAACATCCGATCAATGGATTGATGTCAAAGCCACATACAGTATTACGCCTAAAGAACGTATTATACTGGTTCATGTCGATAACCAACTATTAGTGGTGGGTATTACTCCTCAACAAATGACACTGTTACATACCATCAATGAACAACGTAGCAAAATGTTACTTGCGCAAAATGCGACAGATAAAAATCTAACGAAAAGTCATGCATTTCAGCAGATATTACAATCCGTTTTAAAACTGAAAAAGGAGTAACAACAAATGCGGTTAAATTTAACTATTTTGCTAAGCTTATTGTTGTGTAGCCTATCGGTTAATGCTGAAATTCCCGTATTATCCGTCATGAACCAGCCCCTGAGCGGTGGGCAAAGTTGGTCTTTACCGGTTGAGACATTAGTCTTTTTGACCTTACTGACCTTTATACCGGCCATATTACTCTTGATGACCAGCTTTACGCGTATCATCATTGTGTTAGGTCTGTTACGTAATGCCCTTGGTACACAATCAGCACCACCCAATCAGGTTATTTTGGGTATTGCACTGTTTATGACCTTTTTTATTATGTCGCCGGTAATTGATAACATTTATCAAGACGCTTATGTGCCTTATTCGCAAAATCAAATCACTATGCAAGAAGGTTTAACCAAAGCAACAAAGCCATTGAAAGAATTTATGCTTACCCAAACGCGCGAAAACGACCTAGCGTTATTTGTTAATATGTCTCATCAAAATGATATTCAAACACGTGAAGATATTCCTTTAAGAGTGCTCGTTCCCGCTTTTGTGGTGAGTGAATTAAAAACAGCGTTTCAAATCGGTTTTACCATTTTTATTCCTTTCTTAGTCATTGACCTAGTGGTAGCCAGTACGCTTATGGCATTAGGTATGATGATGGTGCCACCGGCAACAGTATCACTGCCATTTAAATTAATGTTATTTGTATTGGCAGATGGTTGGCACTTATTACTTGGCTCGCTAGCGCAAAGCTTTTTTAGTTGAGTCGTACTATGTCACCTGAATATATTAGCACCTTAGCAATACAAGCAATAAAAGTCACTCTATCACTAGCAGGACCATTACTGTTAGCGGCATTAGTAACAGGGTTAATCATTAGCTTATTACAAGCAGCAACGCAAATTAACGAAATGACATTATCATTTATTCCCAAGATCATAGTGGTTATTGTGGTTTTGATAATATGGGGTCCATCCATGCTATCAACCATGATCGACTATATCCAAACCGTTATCACTGACATTCCTAACTTAACTAGTTAAAAGTAATGGAATTTGATATCAACAGTTTCTTTAATATTGATTTCTTTTCTTGGGTTAGGGACTGCTTTTTTCCTTTTGTTCGTATTTTAGCGTTGATCATGGTAGCGCCTATTTTTGGCGAAAAAGAAATCCCCAATCGCGTTAAAATTGGCTTGGCACTGCTGATTGCGATTGTACTGCCACTTCCTCATCTCGATGACAATATCAAAATATACTCTCTTATAGGAATATGGATTATTGCGCAGCAAATAATGATTGGCGCGCTAATTGGTTTTACCATGCAGTTGGCATTTATGACAGTGCGATTTTCGGGTGAATTAATTGGCATGCAAATGGGGCTGGGCATGGCGACTTTTTTTGACCCTATTGGCGGCCCATCCACATCAGTATTGTCACGCTTAATTAACATCATTGCTCTATTAATATTTTTGAGTGTGGACGGTCATTTATGGCTTTTATATGGTATATCAAATAGTTTTGACATCATTCCAATTGTCGTGATGCCATTACCCGCAAACGGATATTTAGCACTCATTGATGCAAGTAAGCTATTATTTATCAATGGTATTATGTTAGCACTCCCCTTAATGACTTTACTATTAACCATCAACATATCATTGGGGCTACTTAATAGAATGACACCACAGCTATCGATATTTGTCGTTGGCTATCCGGTGACACTATTATTAGGCTTGCTTATGCTAACTTACTTAATTACAACGCTACCGACATTTTCAGAATTTATTTTTGAACAAATATTTGAGCGCATTGCTAACATGTTGTGGTATTTAACTCATTGATACTTGCGATTAAAAAAATCCTTAAATTATTATTAGATGTTTAATACTAACTATTCTTCGTTGAACGTTAATTTATTTAGAAAATGATCAATGATAAACTAAGCAACCGACAGCAAGTCTTATTTATTATCCTAATGATTGGCTTTCTGAATTATGATAGATAAGAAATTGACTATAAGCAAAGAACAAGAATTAATAAAGTAGGCAGAAAGACTCGCTTTACTTAACGATGAAACTGATTTTGAAATGAGGTCACGGGTTATTGCATTTTTCTATATAGCCTTTGAAAAAGCATGATTTTCAAAGGCTCAACTTTATTTGCTTCATAATAAAGTCAGAAGGCTTATTAACACTTATTTTTCGGCTTAATGATGCCGAGGAGCAATGAGACCGCATAATAAAATAGGCTAATAATGAATATGAAAGATTGCTATTAGGTCGGTCTCACAAAGCACTCTTTCTTCAACGTCATCAATAATCAAATCGAACAATATTGTTATATTTGCTCGCAAACCACAGAAAATGTTTGCCAAGTACCGATGTAATTTGTACTTGCTTTTTGTGGCTATTGAGAGAGGTTTATGTTATAACATATTGATTTAGTTATAAATACACAAAAACAGCTAAATAAAAACTTAAGTAAAATCAATGTGCTACCTGACTGTTTTTTATTGTGTAATAAAGCATATTAAGCCATATCTAAAACTAAATACTCTATTAATGCGGATCTTATCAGTTTTAATAGAGTATTTAACGGGGCTTTTTAATTAAGCCTTTTTAACAAAGCAGGCTTTAAGCATAATTTTCATACCGTCAATTTTGCAATCGATTTCGTGATCGCCTTCGACTAAACGAATACCTTTGGCTTTAGCTCCTTTTTTTAATACTGTTGAAGATCCTTTTAATTTCAGATCTTTAATCAAAATAATATCGTCGCCATCGGCAAGCAAATTCCCATTACTGTCTTTTACTTGTAATCCCGCATCAGTAGATACAACTTCGTTTGGATCCCATTCGTGGGCACATTCAGGGCAAACATAAAACGAACCATCATGATAAGTATGTTCAGATTGGCAAACTGGGCAATTAGGGATAGATTCCATAGTTTATAATTCTTCCAAATTAAATAAAAATGGCGTTTACTATAGCAAAAAAACGCTATTAAGTCATTGCGTTCACAGCTTAGTTTCTATTAAGCTATGTTTTGCTTTGCATATCCTTTACTATTAAGGGTAACAACATGGCTTTATAGATACAGTTTTAAATCAAGCTATACTGATGTTACCCGATTAGGTTAGAATAATAGCTAAAGCGCACCAACAATACGATGTGGCATGTATTGCTCTTCTAAATATATGATATCCTCTTTCGATAATGAGATCTTCAGTGCGCCAACAGCATCATCTAAATACTTGGTTTTAGTTGCGCCAATAATTGGTGCGGTGATCCCTTTAGCAAATTGCCAAGCTAATGCTACTTGAGTCATTGTCACACCATATTTTTCGGCAAGCTCGTTGACTCTTTGTACAATATTAGCATCCAGTTTTTGTGTACTATCATATTTGGCAATAGCGACCTTATCTGTTTTACTGCGTAATGTATGGGTTTGCCATTCTACACGAGCCAGTCTACCAGCAGCCAAAGGGCTATATGGGGTCAGTGACACATTGAATTGTTGGCAGATAGGAATTAATTCACGCTCATCTTCACGATACAGTAAGTTATAGTGATTTTGCATCGAAACAAAAGGCGTCCAACCATTTTGCTTAGCCGCAAGTTGTAAGTTATAAAATTGGTATCCATACATGGCTGAAGCCCCTAATGCTCTGACTTTTCCTGCTTTGACAAGATTATGTAATGCTTCCATTGTCTCTTCGATTGGTGTTGTATAGTCAAAGCGATGAATGATATATAAATCTATATAGTCTGTGCCAAGACGTTTAAGAGATCCATTAATTTCTTTATCAATAGCGGTTTTCGAAAGATGTCCCTCATTAAAATAGACTTTAGTTGCAAGAATAACTTTTTCGCGTGCTATATTTTTTTTTATCGCTCGCCCTACATATTCTTCGCTTGTGCCTGCTGAATATGTATTGGCAGTATCAATAAAATTAATGCCTAAATCTAGCGCATGTTTGATAATTGCTTCACTTTCGTCGGGATTAAGAGTCCATGCATGCATTTTACTGGCTGGATCACCAAAACTCATGCATCCTAAACAAAAGCGAGATACTTGAATATCAGAATTGCCAAGGTGTAAATATTCCATAAAATCCTCCTTATTATAATAAATGAGTTTGAATAAATATTATTCTTCTAATAACCAGCTAATAACACACTATTGATTAAATTATTTTAAACGCTATATTTATTGAGATAAATAAGGTATTGGTTGATAGTATCATGAATTAAATTCACGAATAATAGGTTTAAATACAATAGTAATGAGTTAAATTACTTTTGATTATCAACCAAATCGCAAAAATTGATATTAGATAAATCAGCAAAATATTGATTGATATTTAATGTAATAATCTAAAATGGTATCGTGTTAACGGTAATATTTTAATGGTGAATGTTTTTAATACTTGAAGAAGCCAATATGACTGAGTGGTTTGGCTAATTTGATTTAAATATATATGAAATCATTGATTAGAAAATAAAAAAGGTGCACAAAGTGCACCTTTTTTACTGATGATAAAGCGTATCAATAGCTGCGCTTTATGATAGCAAGTTAAATTACTTAATAACTTTAGCAACAACACCTGCACCAACAGTACGACCACCTTCACGAATCGCAAAACGTAAACCTTCAGCCATCGCGATTGGGTGAATTAATGATACTGTCATTTTGATGTTATCACCAGGCATTACCATCTCTACGCCTTCTGGTAATTCGATAGTACCTGTTACGTCAGTTGTACGGAAGTAGAACTGTGGACGGTAACCTTTGAAGAATGGTGTATGACGTCCACCTTCATCTTTGCTTAAGATATACACTTCTGATTCGAAATCAGTATGTGGAGTGATTGAACCTGGTTTTGCAAGAACTTGACCACGTTCGATTTCTTCACGTTTTGTACCACGTAGTAATACACCAACGTTTTCACCCGCACGACCTTCGTCAAGTAATTTACGGAACATTTCAACACCAGTACAAGTTGTTTTAGCGGTTGGCTTGATACCAACAATTTCAACTTCTTCACCAACTTTGATTACACCGCGCTCAACACGACCAGTTACTACTGTACCACGACCTGAAATTGAGAATACGTCTTCAATTGGTAATAAGAATGGTTTGTCGATATCACGCTCTGGCTCTGGAATATAGCTATCTAATGCTTCAGCTAATTCAACAATTTTGTCTTCCCATGCTGCTTCGCCTTCTAACGCTTTCAGTGCAGAACCACGAATGACTGGTGTGTCATCACCTGGGAAATCATATTGAGATAGAAGCTCACGTACTTCCATTTCAACTAATTCTAATAACTCTTCGTCATCAACCATATCGCATTTGTTTAAGAATACGATGATGTAAGGAACACCTACTTGACGACCTAAAAGAATGTGCTCACGAGTTTGTGGCATAGGTCCATCAGTTGCTGCTACGACTAAGATAGCACCGTCCATTTGTGCCGCACCAGTGATCATGTTTTTAACATAGTCAGCATGGCCCGGGCAGTCTACGTGTGCGTAGTGGCGAGTTGGTGTATCGTATTCAACGTGTGAAGTGTTGATGGTGATACCACGTGCTTTTTCTTCTGGTGCGTTATCGATTTGATCGAATGCACGTGCTTGACCGCCATATTTTTTAGCAAGTACTGATGTAATTGCTGCAGTCAAAGTTGTTTTACCATGGTCAACGTGGCCGATTGTACCAACGTTAACGTGGGGTTTTGTACGTTCAAATTTTTCTTTAGACATCTTAATGTTCCTTTATTAAATCACTTCCCTTAAGTCATTAAGGGAAGCGTTACTTTATTTAGATAAAAATTATTTCGCTTTACGAGCTTCAATAATTGCTGTTGCAATATTTGTTGGTGCTTCATTGTACTTCAAGAACTCCATAGAGTAAGAAGCACGACCTTGAGTTTGTGAACGAAGGTCTGTTGCATAACCAAACATTTCTGAAAGTGGAACTTGTGCTTTGACTGTTTTACCAGTTGCTGTATCGTCCATTCCTTCGATCATACCGCGACGACGGTTTAAGTCACCGATAACATCACCCATATAATCTTCTGGAGTTTCAACTTCTACTTTCATAATCGGTTCTAAAAGCACAGGTTTAGCTTTCATGAAGCCATCTTTAAATGCCATTGAACCGGCAATTTTAAATGCCATTTCTGATGAGTCAACATCATGGTAAGAACCATCAAAGATAGTGACTTCAACATCAACAATTGGGTAACCAGCAAGAACACCGTTTTTCATTTGTTCTTGACAGCCTTTATCAACTGCAGGGATGTATTCTTTAGGAACCACACCGCCAACGATTTCATTGTTGAATTTGTAGCCTTCGCCACCCGCTTCTAATGGTTTGATTTTTAACCATACATGACCGTATTGACCACGACCACCAGACTGACGAACAAATTTACCTTCTTGTTCTACTTCGTTGCGAATGGTTTCACGGTAAGCAACTTGTGGTTTACCTACGTTTGCTTCTACTTTAAATTCACGTTTCATACGGTCAACGATAATTTCTAAGTGAAGCTCACCCATACCAGAAATAATAGTTTGACCCGATTCTTCATCAGTGTGAACACGGAATGAAGGGTCTTCTTGAGCTAGACGACCTAAAGCAAGCCCCATTTTTTCTTGGTCAGCTTTGGTTTTTGGTTCAACAGCAACCGAAATTACTGGCTCTGGGAATTCCATTCTTTCAAGAATGATAGGTGCACTTTCAGCACAAAGTGTATCACCTGTTGTGACATCTTTAAGACCGATTGCAGCAGCAATGTCGCCAGCGCGAACTTCTTTAATTTCTTCACGTTTGTTAGCATGCATCTGTACGATACGACCAAAACGTTCTTTTTTATCTTTAACAGAGTTAAGAACAGTATCACCAGAGTTAACTACACCAGAGTAAACACGGAAGAAGGTTAAGTTACCAACAAATGGGTCTGTAGCAATTTTGAACGCTAATGATGAGAATGGCTCATCATCACTTGAATGGCGTTCTGCAGCTTCACCGTTTTGTAATTCACCTTTGATTGCAGGTACATCAGTTGGTGCTGGTAAATATTCAATAACTGCATCAAGCATGAATTGAACACCTTTATTTTTAAAGGCACTACCACAAGTGACTAAGATGATTTCATTAGCAAGTACACGTTCACGTAATGCAGCTTTCACTTCTTCTTCAGTTAACTCTTCACCACCAAGGTATTTTTCCATTAACTCTTCACTTGCTTCAGCAGCAGTTTCAATTAAGAAAGAACGCCATTCTTCGACTTCTTCAACCATGTCTGCTGGTACATCTTCATAAGTGAATGTTACGCCTTGATCTGCATCATTCCAGTTGATGGCTTTACGTTTAAGTAAATCAACAACACCAGTAAATCCTTCTTCAGCACCGATTGGTAAAACTAAAGGAACAGGAACTGCAGCTAAACGAGTTTTGATTTGATCAACAACACGTAGGAAGTTAGCACCCATACGGTCCATTTTGTTGACAAATGCAATACGTGGAACTTTATATTTGTTTGCTTGACGCCATACAGTTTCAGATTGTGGTTGAACGCCACCAACTGCACAGTAAACCATTACTGCACCATCAAGAACACGCATAGAACGTTCAACTTCGATTGTAAAGTCAACGTGTCCCGGGGTGTCGATGATGTTGATACGGTGTGGTTCGAACTGCTGACCCATACCAGACCAGAATGCAGTGGTTGCAGCAGATGTGATAGTAATACCACGTTCTTGTTCTTGTTCCATCCAGTCCATGGTAGCTGCACCATCATGAACTTCACCAATTTTGTGACTTACACCAGTATAAAACAAAATACGTTCAGTCGTTGTTGTTTTACCTGCGTCAATATGTGCACTGATACCGATATTACGGTAGCGTGCTATAGGGGTTGTACGAGCCATATTAATCCTCTGTTTAGAATCGTTTGCTTAATAAAACATCATTTTGGTTGACTGATAGCAAATAAGGGCTATCAGTCCTAATTCAAGTCACTTATATAAATACAAGTGAGAATATTACCAACGATAATGTGCAAACGCTCTATTAGCTTCAGCCATACGATGAACATCTTCGCGTTTTTTCACAGCGGTACCTTTGTTTTCAAAAGCATCCATAAGTTCATTCGCTAGGCGTAAAGCCATTGATTTATCGCCACGTTTACGTGCAGCATCTACAATCCAACGCATGGCAAGTGCATTACGACGAACTGGACGCACTTCAACAGGAACTTGGTATGTAGAACCACCAACGCGACGAGACTTAACTTCTACAGTTGGTCTTACGTTATCTAGTGCAACTTCGAAAGCTGCTAAGTGGTCTTTTCCACTACGCTCAGCTAATTTATCAAGAGCTGAATATACGATTGATTCTGCGATAGATTTTTTTCCATCTATCATTAAAATATTTACAAATTTCGCCAGTAACTCTGAACCGAACTTCGGATCAGGAAGAATTTTTCTTTGACCGACAACATGACGACGTGGCATTGGAATACTCCGTTTATATGTTATAAATTTTCAGGTTTACCCAAAACTCAAATGAGTTAAATGGAATTGTATAGTTTGGCCTTACTTAACGGAGTTCCATTAAGCTTTAGGTCGTTTAACACCGTATTTAGAACGGCTTTGTTTGCGATCTTTAACACCTGCGCAGTCTAATGCACCGCGAACAGTGTGATAACGAACACCTGGTAAGTCTTTAACACGACCACCACGGATTAAAATTACACTATGTTCTTGTAGATTATGACCTTCACCACCGATATAAGAAGTTACTTCAAAACCGTTGGTTAAACGTACACGACATACTTTACGTAATGCTGAGTTTGGTTTTTTCGGTGTAGTTGTGTAAACACGAGTACAAACACCGCGTTTTTGCGGGCATGCTTCAAGCGCAGGAACGTTACTTTTTGCTTCCTTTAGTGCTCTTGGTTTGCGTACCAGCTGATTAATTGTTGCCATTAATAAGCTCCTGATTAATTAAAATAAATTTAAAATTGCTTTTTAGATACGTAATTAATAACTGTAGACCAAAACCTATGTATATAAGTTTTGGGTCGCAAGATTCTAGTCCCCAGGGGAAATAATGTCAAGTTTTTGCTATCAATAAGTGCTTGATCCTGGTATTAATTATTTATAAGAGGAGGAGCGTTATTTTAATGAAAAAACGGTAGGTTTTAATTTTAGAATTGGATAAACAGTCTATCAACACATACGTTAACTATTTTGGTAAATTTGATATCCCTCATCGTCAGTAACGATGAGGGAGGCGTTTTTAATGATGATCAATAAAAATAAATTTTAAAGCGAATAGTAAAGCAAAAATAATTACGCAAAGATTTAATTGTTTAAATTTACCCGTAAAGGTTTTTAATACCACGTAAGAGATAAAACCAAGCGCAACGCCTTCAGTAATAGCAAAGGCAAATGGCATCATGATTGCGGTAATAAAGGCAGGTGTCGCCTCAGTTAAATCAGACCAGTTAACTTTAACTAAGCTTGAAACCATTAAAATTCCAACAAAGATAAGGGCGCCTGAAGTTGCATAACTTGGTACTAAATGGGCTAATGGCGATAAAAAGGCCACGACTAAGAATAATATACCGACTACCACAGCTGTTAAGCCTGTGCGACCACCAACTGAAATACCAGCCGAACTTTCGATATAGGTTAATACTGATGATGTGCCAAATAATCCCCCTAAAGAAGAGCTAAAGCTATCAATTAATAGCGCTTGACGCATTTTAGGGAATCGTCCTTTTTCGTCGCTAATTCCGGCTTTATCGGTTAATGCTAAAATGGTGCCCGATGAGTCGAATAGGCTGACAATCATCACAGAAAAAATAACCCCCATGATGCCGATATTAAGCGAACCTGCTAGATCAACATGACCAACAACGCTGGTCACACTTGGTGGCATAGATACAATACCTTGGTAACTGATATTAGGATCTAGCCATAGTGCCAGTAATGTCACAACTAAAATCGAAATTAATACAGCAGCATGAAAGTTGCGAGCCGCTAAAATAACAATGATGAAAAAACCTAGTGATCCTAATAGGACTTTAAGCGATAAGATATTCCCCATCGTTAAGAGTGTGGAAGGTGAAGCAACCACAATCCCCATGTTTTGAAAGCCCATAAAAGCAATAAATAGTCCAATACCGGCACTAATACCTATACGTAAACATTGTGGAATATGTTCAATTAACCAGTGGCGGACTTTAAAGAGTGACAACATAAAAAAGATTAAAGAACCCCAAAATATGGCGCCCATACCAATTTGCCAAGAATAGCCCATTGCACCACAGATACCATAGGCAAAAAAGACGTTAAGCCCCATTGCCGGTGCAAGTGCTATGGGTAAGTTAGCAAATAGGCCCATTAAAATCGTCGCCAACGCAGTAATTACACAAGTTAGTACAAATACCGCAGATTTATCCATGCCGGTTGCAGATAAGATGGATGGATTAACGAAGATGATATACACCATAGTAAGGAAAGTTGTGCATCCTGCAATAATTTCAGTTCCGATAGTTGTTTTTTTTTCTTTCAATTGAAATACTTTTTCAAATATTGAATTCATAAGTTAAAGCCTAATTTAGATTGATAAGCAAGAATAAAAGTTTATAAAGAGTGCTATTTTTACCTAGAGATAAAAATAAAAAAGATGAGGAGCTGTGGCTCCGCACCTTCAGATAAACAGAAATATTACTGCGTTATTATTGCGAGTTATTTATTTTGGTCAAGCCTTATTCTCGTTATTTCGATGCACTATACTATAACGTTACAGAATCAAGTTTGTTTAACGTGATTTTTACTTTAAGAATTCTGTGGCTTTCTATTTCGGCGACTTCAAATAAATAATCACCAATTTGTAAGGTTTCACCAATATTGAGTAAATGTTGCGCTTTTTCCATTAATAGACCTGCTAGGGTATGATATTCACGTTTATCATCGATCGGTATTGGTACAAAACGGATGAGTTCCTCAACCGGAATATAACCATTCGCAATCCAGCTATTATCATCTAGACATTGAATATCATGTTTTGCATCAATTTCCTCTTCTTCAGTTGGAAAATCACCAGCAATGGTTTCGATAATATCTGTTACCGAGACAACCCCTTGCATTGAACCAAATTCATCAACTACGAAGGCAAAATGAGTTTTGGCCTTTTTAAATTGCTCTAATGCAACCAATAATGATACGGTTTCTGGAAAGATTAAAGGTTGTTTGATAAGTGAGTGTATATCGGTTGGCGCTGTGCTTTGCAGCACATCTTTTAAAAGGTCATTGACTTGGATAATACCTAAAGGTTCATCAATTGAGTCATTATCGGTGACGACTAAGCGTGAATGAGGATTATCAAAAATTTCTTTTATAATCGCGTCGCGATCGTCATTAATATTGACCATATCAACGTCAAGTCGAGATGTCATAATACTGCTGACTGAACGCTGTGCCAGCCCAAGTACTCGTTCAACCATACTGAGCTCTTGTTGATTAAATACGGACACTTTTTTGTTGGCATCAGAAACGATATCGATAGTGTGATTATCGGGATCTTCTTCAGCATCACCTTTTAATAGGTGTAAAATGGCTTCAGCAGTGCGTTCACGTAATGGTTTTTTATTTAATGCTTTGCGTCGGTTAAAAATAGCTAATTGATTGAAAAACTCGATCATGATTGAGAAGCCAATAGCTGCATATAAATAGCCTTTTGGAATCATAAAATCAAAACCTTCGGCAACCAGGCTAAAACCGATCATCAATAAAAAACTCAAACACAGGATAACAATGGTTGGATGAGCGTTGACAAAATTCGCCAGTGGTTTACTCGCAACCATCATAATGCAAATTGCTATACAAACGGCAATAATCATCACGGGAATATGTTCAACCATTCCAACAGCTGTAATTACTGAATCAAGTGAGAATACAGCATCGAGCACAACGATTTGAGCAACAACAGTCCAAAAGTGAGAGGTTTTTTTAGGTTTACCATCTTCATTTGATGCACCTTCAAGGCGTTCATTGAGCTCCATGGTCGCTTTGAATAGCAAAAATATGCCACCAATTAGCATGATTAATTGTCGCGCATTAAAACTGAGCCCAGATATCGAAAATAGCGGTGTAGTGAGTGTGACTAACCAACCAGTAAACATTAATAACAATATTCGCGTAATTAATGCAAAGGCCAAGCCTGTTATGCGTGCTTTGTCTCGTTGTTGAGGAGGAAGTTTCTCGGCAAGAATGGCAATAAAAACAATGTTATCAATACCAAGGACGATTTCAAGTACAACTAGAGTGGATAAGCCAATCCAGATTGTAGGATCCATGATCCATTCCATATGTCAGGTGATTACCTCTAATAAATACAGCACATGCTGCGTTATAATTCTGTCTGTAATTGACTAAATAATCAATAAAATATTTATAAAAATTACATTTTTTGTCAAAAACTTTCAGGAAAGTATGTGTTTTAATATAAAATCAGCTTCGCCAGAAAGTAGGCGTAAATAAAACCAGTAGGGTAAAGATTTCTAATCGTCCAAATAACATGTCAACAACCATTACCCACTTTACTATATCGCTCACACTGGCAAAATTATCGCTTACACTACCAAGACCAACCCCTAAATTATTCAGTGATGATGCAACAATGTAAAAAGAATCAGTAGCATCAATGCCGGTTGCCATAATAATAAATAAACTGACTAAAAAGACTAATGCATATGCTGAAAAGAATCCCCAAACCGCTTCGATAATGCGTTCAGAAACCACGCGATTATTTAATTTTAACGTATAAATAGCATTAGGGTGGATAAGGCGTTTTAATTCACGTGAGCCTTGCATAAATAAAATTAACACACGAACCACTTTTAAACCGCCACCCGTTGAACCCGCACAACCACCAATAAATGAAGCACACAATAAAAAAATAGGCAAGGATGATGGCCATGTGTTGATATCATCTACTGTAAAACCAACCGTTGCCGCAACTGATACAACTTGCAGGACTATTTTATCTATGCTTATATTCCGTTCTGGTTGATAAAAGTAAATGCCAAATATACAAATCGCTATTAATACAGCCAGAATAAAAATAAAAGTTCTAAACTCTTGATCTCGCCAATAAACCTTAATTGAAAATCCACTTAATGCGGCAAAATGTAGTGCAAAGTTACAACCCGATAAAATTAAAAAGAGGGTGACAATGTAATTGATTGTGGCGCTATTAAAGTAAGCAAGATTATCATCGTGGGTTGAAAATCCCCCCATCGATATTGTTGAAAAGCTATGTGACACTGCATCAAATATATTCATGCCAGCCAGCCAAAGGCAAATTGCACAAAGTGTTGTCAGCAAAATATAAATTGACCAGAGTGTTTTTGCCGTCTCAGCAATGCGAGGGCGCATTTTGCTGTCTTTTTGTGGTCCGGGAATTTCAGCTCGATAAAGTTGCATTCCCCCTACGCCTAACAATGGTAAAATTGCAACGGCTAGTACGATAATACCCATACCACCCAGCCATTGCAGTAATTGGCGATAAAAAAGTAAAGCTTTAGGTAGGTGATCTAATTTAACAATTGTGGTAGCACCTGTTGTGGTTAGGCTTGAGAATGATTCAAAAAATGCGGTAGTTAAATTTAAGTTAATATGTGTATCAAAAATAAAAGGAAAGGCGCCGATTGAACCTAGCACAATCCAAAACAGTACGACAATAAAAAAGCCTTCACGCGTGCTTAGTTCATGGCGGTGGTGACGGTTAGGTAACCATAATAAACATCCTAATATCAATGCAGCAAAAAATGAACGAACAAAGATTGCACCAGCACCATCACGATAGATTAAGGCAATAAGTGCCGGTAGTAACATGAAAATCGATAATAGGGCAATTAATAACCCAATAATTCGAAGGATTGAGCGCCAATGCATCATGATGTTAATCTCTATTTAAAACCACGAGATGCTTTGATAAGATCATAAGCCGCTTGAATTTCTTGCGCGCGTTTTTTGGCTGCTTCCAGCATCTCTTTCGGTAAGCCTTTTGAGACTAATTTGTCCGGATGATGTTCATTCATTAATTTACGATAAGCTCTTTTTATTTCCGTGATTTCGGCTGATGAGTTAATACCTAAAACTTTATAAGCATTTTGTAGATCTGATTGTGCTGAACGTCCATGATAATTGCCGTAGTGATTATTACGGTGTTGATATTCATTACGTTGATATTGCTGGCGGTTATCGTTTTGTTGATGAAAATGATAACTGCCCATCATCATTTGAATATACATTGCCATTTGTTGACGAGGAATATTGAATTCATCAGCCACAATAAATAGGATCTTTTGTTCTTTTTCATCCAAAATCCCATCAACTAATGCGGCTTGAATCAACTGTTCACAAAAGATATTTAATACGTTGCGCCGGAAACGGTATTGCGTATAAAGTTCTTTTAGCCGCAATCGTAAAGGATAGTCACTCGCTTTTCCTCGATTAAAAGAGTCTTGTGCTAGTTTTCGGCTGTTGTTATCGAGTTGTAACCGGTTCATAAATTGTCGAGCAAGATTGATATCATCTTGCGTAACCACGCCTTTTGCTTTACTTAAATGACCAAGGACTTCAAAAACAACTGTTAAGTAAAGTTCTGGGTTTGCTTTGGTTTTTTGTTCGGTTAATTTATTACAAAATTTTTGATAAAGCATTGGACCAATAAATAACCCAATTATAAAACCCCACCCATTTTTTAGTACAAGGCTCAATACAAAGCCTGTGATAATGGCCCAAATAAGAGACATATTATTCGTTTACCTCAATTCGATCTATTTTTTGTAAACCGCGTGGCAAAGCATTTCCTTTACGCGCACGTTCAGCTCTAAATTTTTGCAAATCAGCAGGATTTAGCGTAAGTTTGCGTTTACCAACATATAAAGTTATTGATGTTTCTGATGTAATTAGTTTTATATAAGCAAGATTATCATCAATCCCTGAAAGGGATATAATTTTATTACCTTTACCTTTGGTCAACTCGGGTAAATCCCGTACAGGGAAGATGAGCATTCGACCTGCTTGAGTAATAGACAGCAGTAAACTATCTTCAGATAGAATTTCCATAGGTGTGAGTATTTTTGCATTATTTGGCAAATTGATAACCGCCTTACCGTTACGGTTGCGAGCAACTAAATTACTAAATTGACAAATAAAACCATAACCCGCACTGGATGCGAGTAAGAATTTTTGATTATCATTTTGACACATCAGCACATGTTCAACCGTTGCGCCCGCAGGTAGCGCTAGTTTACCGGTTAATGGTTCACCTTGGCTTCGGGCAGATGGTAAGGTATTTGGCTCTATAGCATAACTACGACCTGTTGAGTCGATAAAGATAACTGGCTGATTGCTTTTTCCTTTTGCGGCGACTTTAAAGTGATCGCCCGCTTTATAACTTAAACCTGTAGCATCAATGTCATGGCCTTTAGCGGCTCTAACCCAGCCCATTTCCGATAAAATCACCGTCACGGGTTCGGATGGTGTTAACTCTTGTTCACTAATAGCTTTAGCTTCTCTGCGCTCAACGATCGGTGAACGGCGCTTATCACCATATTTTTCAGCATCCTCTTTTAGCTCTTTTTTAATTAAATTACTCAGTTTTTTAGGCGAAGCTAACAAAGCTTGCAGATGATCACGTTCTTTTGCAAGCTCACTTTGTTCACCTTTAATACGTACTTCTTCAAGTTTGGCTAAATGACGGAGTTTTAACTCTAAAATTGCTTCAGCTTGAATATCGGTTAATGCAAAACGGCTAATTAATTCTTGTTTCGGTTCATCTTCATTGCGAATAATTTCGATCACTTCATCAATATTTAAAAATGCAATCAATAAACCATCAAGGATATGTAGTCTTTTTAAAATTTTATCTAAACGATAATTTAGGCGACGAGTGACAGTGGTTTTGCGATATTCTAGCCATTCAGTAAGAATTTCAACCAAGCCTTTGACTGACGGGCGATTATCAAGCCCAATCATATTCATATTAACGCGGTAACTTTTTTCGAGATCGGTGGTTGCAAATAGATGATTCATCACTTGTTCTAAATCGACTCGATTTGAACGTGGCACAATCACTAAACGAGTTGGATTTTCGTGATCCGACTCATCGCGTAAATCTTCAATTAAAGGTAGCTTTTTAGCTCGCATTTGAGATGCAATTTGTTCTAGGATTTTAGCGCCTGACACTTGATGAGGGAGATCAGTAATCACAATATCTCCATCCTCTTTTTTCCAAACCGCACGCATACGAATTGAGCCACGCCCTGTTTTATAGATTTTCGCAATGTCATCAGGTGGCGTAATAATCTCAGCTTCGGTTGGAAAATCAGGTCCTTGTATGTGAGCCATTACTTCGCTTAATGTTGCATTAGGTTTATCTGCCAGCATAATTGCCGCATTTGCCACCTCACGAATATTATGTGGAGGAATATCGGTTGCCATACCAACGGCGATACCCGTTGTACCATTTAATAAAATATTCGGTAGTCTAGCTGGTAACATTTTTGGCTCTTGTAAAGTACCATCAAAGTTTGGTGTATAATCAACCGTTCCTTGCCCTAACTCACCTAATAATAATTCAGCATATTTTGATAAGCGTGATTCGGTATAACGCATGGCAGCAAATGATTTAGGATCATCTGGCGCCCCCCAGTTACCTTGTCCATCAACTAATGGATAGCGATATGAAAATGGTTGTGCCATTAGTACCATAGCTTCATAACAGGCACTATCACCATGAGGATGATATTTACCAAGCACATCACCTACGGTACGTGCTGATTTTTTAAATTTTGCTTGCGCATTTAGACCTAGCTCTGACATGGCATAGACAATGCGTCGTTGCACGGGTTTGAGACCGTCACCAATAAACGGTAGTGCGCGATCCATAATGACATACATTGAGTAGTTTAAATAGGCGCTTTCGGTAAAGGTACGTAGCGACTGGACTTCTACTCCGTCATGAGTTATCTCACTCATTATTGTTCCTCTAAATCATTCTGTTTGTTAGACATCAAGTTCAACTTGATCGCCTTTTTCTTGTAGCCATTCGCGGCGATCTTCTGCGCGTTTTTTGGCAAGTAGCATATCCATTAATGCCATGGTTTGTTCGGCATCATCAAGGGATAGCTGCACTAAACGGCGCGTATTGGGATCCATTGTTGTTTCGCGCAGCTGCAGCGGATTCATTTCCCCTAAACCTTTAAAACGCTGTACATTTGGTTTGCCTTTTTTACGTTTAAGCTGCTCTAAAATACCATCTTTTTCTTCTTCATCTAAGGCGTAATGGACTTCCTTACCCAGATCGATACGATAAAGTGGAGGCATAGCAACGAACACATGCCCATGCTCAACCATGGTACGAAAATGACGAACAAATAACGCACAAAGTAAGGTGGCAATATGTAATCCATCCGAGTCAGCATCGGCTAAAATACAAATTTTGCCATAACGTAATTGGCTTAAATCATTGCTATCAGGATCGATGCCTATAGCTACTGAAATATCATGAATTTCTTGTGATCCTAATACTTCGTCAGATGACACTTCCCAAGTATTTAAAATCTTACCTTTAAGCGGCATAATGGCTTGGAATTCACGATCTCTCGCTTGTTTGGCCGATCCACCCGCAGAATCCCCCTCCACTAAAAAAAGTTCAGTACGACTTAAATCTTGCGATGAACAATCAGCCAATTTACCCGGTAAAGCTGGACCACTGGTTAATTTTTTACGGATGACTTTTTTGGACGCTTTTAAGCGTTTTTGCGCACTGGAAATTACCATTTCAGCTAATAATTCGGCTATTTGCACATGTTGATTTAACCAAAGACTAAACGCATCTTTCACAATAGCCGACACAAATGCCGCACTTTGTCGCGATGACAAGCGCTCTTTGGTTTGTCCCGCAAATTGAGGTTCTTGCATTTTAACCGAAATAACGTAGGCACAGCGTTCCCAAATATCATCAGCAGTTAATTTTAAGCCTCGCGGTAACAAATTGCGAAACTCACAAAACTCACGCATTGCGTCTAACAAGCCTTGACGTAAACCATTAACATGCGTACCACCTTGTACCGTTGGAATTAAGTTAACGTAACTTTCAGTCAATAGCTCTCCACCTTCGGGCATCCAAACTAGTGCCCACTCTACGGCTTCTGTTTCACCCATTTGGCTGCCAGTAAAAGGGATTGGTGGTAATAGTGAGTAACCACTGACAGATTCCATTAAATAATCTTTTAGGCCATCTTGATAACACCAGCGTTGTTCGGTTTTGTTGATTTTATCTTTAAAAACAATATCAAGACCAGGACAAAGCACGGCTTTGGCTTTAAGAAGATGAGTCAAACGTAGGACAGAAAATCGGGGAGAATCAAAATATTTTTCGTCTGGCCAAAAATGCACTTTGGTACCCGTATTACGTCGCCCACACGTACCAGTAACATGCAGATCCTCAACCTTATTGCCGTTTTCAAAAGCTATTTCGTACACTTGACCATCACGATGAACGGTCACATCAACACGTTTTGATAACGCATTGACGACCGAAATACCCACACCATGCAAACCACCTGAAAATTGGTAATTTTTGTTCGAAAATTTACCACCAGCATGTAAACGGCAAAGCAATAGCTCAATTGCTGGCACGCCTTCTTCCGGATGAATATCAACAGGCATTCCTCGCCCATCATCAATGACTTCTAGTGAATTATCTTCATAAAGTGTGACTTTGATTTGACGAGCATGACCAGCGATGGCTTCGTCGACACTGTTATCAATGACTTCCTGACCTAAATGGTTTGGGCGACTCGTGTCTGTGTACATACCGGGGCGATGACGAACAGGATCTAGCCCTTTTAATACTTCAATATCAACGGCATTATAAGTAGATTGCGACATAGATTTTCTATTTACTCTAATAAATGACGGTTATTATACCAACCTTTACACAATAAGACCAAGGTCAATGGCACAGGCGTTCAAGTTAAAATCATCAATCCAATTATCATATTGGTTAGTAAAGATTATTTACTTTTTATTGCTAAAAATTAAACGACTCATGAAATATAAATTTACATGGAACAGATCCAGCGGTGGTATTGGAGAGCACTCATTTCTTTTTCTATTTAAGAATAATTCTTATTCAATTTAATTATTGTGATTTATCTGCTATTTTTGACTTTTTCAGTTTTTTTATCGTATTTTTAGTATTATGATAAATAAATCCCATATAAATATTAAGGGAATTCGATGAGTAAGTCAGAAAATAAAATAAGTCGACGCGATTTTTTACAAAAATCATTAACCATTGGTGGGGTAGCCGCACTGACCGGTAATATACAATTACCTTTTGCCTATGCAAAGCCCGGTAATGATGTGAATAATAGGACAATTTTAAATACTACTGATGAAGAAAAGATTGTTTATAGTGCTTGTTTAGTGAATTGTGGTAGTCGTTGTCCTTTAAAAGTCCATGTAAAAAACGATATTATTACTAAAATATCACCAGAAGAAGGCGTTAATGATTCGGTCTTTGGGTTGCACCAAATTCGCCCTTGTCTTCGTGGTAGATCGGTTCGTTGGCGCACTTATGATCCCGATCGTTTAAAATATCCTATGCTGCGAATTGGTCAACGAGGTGAAGGTAAATTTAAACGAATTTCGTGGAGTGAAGCTATTAATTTACTGGCAAATAAACTCAAATATACTATTAATCAGTATGGCAACGAAGCGATTTATTACCAATATGGAACAGGAACAACCGGCGCTAATATTTCAGGACGTAATGCGTGTAAGCGTTTTTTAAGTACGATTGGTGGTTTTCTAAATTATCATGGTGATTATTCGAGTGGACAGATTTCGGCTATTCGGCCTTATATTTTTGGTAATGCTAAAGAATCGTTACTTGATCAAATAAAGCATTCTGATCTAGTTGTGATGTTTGGGCATAATATTGCCGAAACCCGAATGTCGGGTGGCGGACAAGTTACAGAGCTTTTTCATGCATTAGAACAAAGTAATGCGCGGGTAATTATTATTGATCCCCGTCGTAGCGAAAGTGTGGTTGCGTATAATGCTGAGTGGATCCCAATTATTCCCGGCACCGATGCCGCATTAGTTGCCGCAATTGGTTACACATTACTTGAACAAGATCGTATTGATGAAAATATGCTTAATCAATACTGTATTGGTTGGAATGCCGATTCTTTGCCGGATAGTGCTCCACCTTATAGTGATTACAAATCTTACCTTCTCGGTTTGGGCTATGATAGAACACCTAAAACGCCAGAATGGGCAGCTAAAAAAACGGGTATTCCGGCTGCACAGATTCGTAAATTAGCGATAGATATTGTCGATGCTAATGCTGCTTGGATTTCGCAAGGTTATGGCGTACAACGTTGGCAAAATGGTGAACATACCGCAAGAGCTATTATGATTTTGCCTATTATTACTGGGCAATTTGGTAAGCCTGGTACCAATATAGGAACTTGGGGAGATAGTGTGACTTATCCTGTTCCGAGTTTAAGTTTACCAAATCCTATTAAAACGAGTATTCCTTTCTTTTTGTGGACTAAAGCGATTGAAGATGGTCCAAGTATGACAGCTAAAAATGCATATCTGAAAGGTAAAGATAAGTTAGATGTTGGTATCAAATTTATCTGGAGTTATGCCAGTAATGTCATAGGGAATCAGCATTCGGATCTCAATCGTACTCACCAGATTTTGCAAGATGAGTCTAAATGTGAATTTATTCTTGTGTGGGATACGCATATGACTGCTTCAGCCAGATATGCGGATTTATTGTTACCCGATGTTTCATCAGTTGAAAATAATGATTTGATTAATAACTCTTATTCATCTGGAGCGTATAGTTATCTAATCCGTATGCAACGCGCAATTAAACCACTTTGGGAAAACCGTGCTGTTTATGATGTGTTAAGCGATCTTTCCGAAAAAATGGGGATAAAAGATAAATTTACCGAAGGTCGTAGTCAAGATGAATGGATAGAATATTGTTATGAGCAATTGCGAAAACGTGAACCGAATTTACCTCCTTTTGCCAATACTGACGGTATGGGGGTAATCGATCGTAAACTTGCCGATAGTGATACACAAATTGGCTTAAAAGCCTTTAGAGATGATCCGATTCAAAATGCATTAAATACGCCATCGGGAAAAATTGAAATTTATTCAGAAGCATTAGCTAACATTGCCAATAATTGGGAACTTGATGCAGAAGATATACTCTACCCCATTCCTGCGTATTTGCCAGCAATTGAAGGTAGTGAAGATAAGCAAAAACGCCAAAAGTACCCGTTGCAACTTATCGGGTTTCATACCAAGGGGCAATGCCATTCCACTTACAGTAATTTACCGCAATTGCGAGAAGCTGTCGCTAACCGTATTTGGATTAATCCATTGGATGCTGAGCAAAGGCAAATAAAACACGGTCAGTTAGTTGAGGTTTATAACGACCGCGGTCGGCTTTATATTCCCGCCAAAGTTACACCAAGGATATTGCCAGGTGTTATTGCTATTCCGCAAGGGATGTGGGCAAAAACTAATGCCACAGGGATTGATATTGGCGGTTGTATTAATCGTTTAACATCATTGCGCCCAACGGTGCTTGCTAAATCGAATCCACAGCATACTAATCTGGTTGAAGTTAAACCATTATCGGTTGTGGGGTCAATGTCGTAAATTAAAGAGCGGATAATAAAAATGCAATATGGATTTTATATTGATTCTTCAAAATGTACTGGTTGTAAAACCTGCCAACTTAGTTGTAAAGATGAAAAAGATAATGCATTAGGTGTTCATTTTCGCCGTGTGTATGAATATGGTGGTGGGACTTGGCAGCAGGTTGAGGGCATGTGGCAAAACGATACTTTTACCTACTATTTATCTATTTCATGTAATCATTGCCAAGAGCCTGCTTGTGTACAAGGTTGCCCAACAGGTGCAATGCATAAGCGATCGCAAGATGGCTTAGTGGTTGTTAATCAAGATGTTTGTATTGGTTGTCGATATTGTGAAATGCGTTGTCCTTATGGAGCACCACAATTTGATCATCAAAAAAAGGTCATGTCAAAATGTGATGGCTGTTATGAACGTATAGCCGAGGGATTAAAGCCTGTTTGCGTCGAGTCGTGTCCACAACGTGCGTTAGATTTTGACGAAATTGAAAAATTACGTCAATGTTATGGTGATGAATGCAACATTGCACCACTACCAAGCTCACAGCTTACAAAACCCAATATTGTGATAAAACCCCATGCACAATCCAAAACATCTGGTGATACTTTAGGTAAGGTTCTCAATCCTGAGGAGGTATAAGTAATATGCATGAATTACCATTGGTATTTTTTACAGTATTAGGGCAATTGGCTGCAGGAATGGTATTGATTAGCAGTTTATATTCCTTAAGTTGTTGTTCACATAGCGCTATTGCCATTTATAAAATGAACCTCTTCGCGCTGATTATAATGGCTATTGCGATGTTTATTGCTTCGTTTCATTTAGGTCATCCTTTTCGAGCTTTAAATGTAATTTGGGGTATTGGTCGTTCGCCGATGAGTAACGAGATTTTTACTTTTGGTCTTTTATTTGGAATGACATTAGTATGTGTCTTATTAACTTATTTTTTTCATCATAATAACGGCAATAAATGGTTATTGATTAGTTCACTTTGCCAACGTATTAATCGAATTCCCAATTTACATAAGATGTTATCTTTCTTGTTGACCATTTTGAGTTTAGTTTTTGTTTGGACTATTGTGCTCACTTATATGCTACCAACGGTGAAAACGTGGAATACCTATTACACAGCTATTCAGATGTATACTTCTATGTTAGTATTAGGAGGAATAGCTGCGGCCGTTTTGGGGTTATATCGAATTGGCTTGATTTTATTCTTTATTGGCGCAATATTCATTCTGCTATTAAAAATTCCTTATCTTAATTTAATGGCCTTAATATCACCCGAACTTACTGCAAAGCAACATATTTGGATGTTTATTCAGTGCGCATTATTAGCAATCGCACTTATTTTAGTCATTTTAAATATATGCCAATCTAAACAATCAACAATAATTTATGTTTTAGCCTTTATTTTTGTTTTAATTGCCGAGTTATGTGGACGAATTGCATTTTATAATTTATGGACTATTCAAATGTAACATTAGCAACGTTTTTAAGTTTTTTAAACACAATAAAAAAAGCACTATACAATAGTCTTTTTATTATTTTCGATACGCTAAAATCGAATCAGTAAGGACACTTGTTTGGATAACATCACCGCTATCACATTAGCAAAGCTATTTGGTGCTCTTTTTTATTATTCACCAAAGAGTAAAGTTACAGCACCATTAATGCAGGCATTATTGCATATTGATCAACTGGTAAATTGGCCTGATCCTATTTTTATTGGTGAGCAGTGCAATATATTAGCTAATCACGTGGAAGATCCTGATCTTGAATATCAATTTTCATTACTATTTGAAGGGCAGGGGACAATGCCAGCACCGCCATGGGGATCATTTTACTTAGATAAAGAGCATTTATTGTTAGGTGAATCACAAGAATGCTATCGCCGATTTTTACAACAGCATGGTTTGAGGCTCAATACAGGAATGAATGAGCCTGAGGACCAATTTGGATTAATGCTAATGGCATATGCCATGTTGCTTGAAAATAATAACTATACAGCGGCAAAACAATTAATTGATGAACATTTGATGAAGTGGTCTTCAGCTTATTTAAAGGGGCTAAAGCAAAACAAGATTAGCGCATTTTATCGAGCTTTAGCGGTGATTGTTGAGCACTATTTACAGATGCTTTGATTTGCATCTTTCGTATGTTTATTGACCGTAAAATGGTTGTTTCGTTTAATGAGAAGCTATAACTTGCTATATCGTAACATTGCAGCTTTTATCGTAATCGGTATAATCCCTCTCAATGTTTTTTAAGGTAAAATAATATTGATGTTAGCTTATTTACAACTAATGCGATTAGATAAGCCTATTGGCACATTGCTTTTACTTTGGCCGACACTTTGGGCTATTTGGCTTGCAAGCGATCCTTCTCTTTATATAACTGTTATTTTTGTGCTTGGTGTGTTTGTCATGCGCTCGGCAGGTTGTGTGGTGAATGACTATGCCGATCGTCATTTTGATGGGCACGTTGAACGGACCAAAAATCGTCCACTAGCTCGTGGTGCATTGACCGAAAAAAACGCATTATGGACGTTATTTGTATTGTTGCTTATTGCTCTTTGCTTATTGTTAAATTTAAATAAGCTATCATGGTTTATTGCTTGTGTTGCGTTATTAACAGTACTGATTTATCCCTTTATGAAGCGTTATACCCATTTACCGCAAGTCACCTTAGGCATTGCATTTAGTTGGAGTATTCCCATGGTGTATGCCGCAACCACTGAACAGTTTCCGTTAACTTGTTGGTTGCTTTTCTTGACTAACATGTGTTGGACAATTGCTTATGACACCCAATATGCCATGGTGGATCGCAATGACGATGTGAAAATTGGCATAAAATCCACTGCTATTTTATTTGGACGTCATGATAAATTAATCATTGGATTATTGCAGTTAGTTTCGGTCATTGGGCTATTATTTATCGGCTTAATTAATCAATTATCATTGATATTCTATATCGCTTTATTAATGGGGACAGTACTATTTATTTACCAACAAATGCTAATAAAAAAACGAGACCGAAATAAGTGTTTTCGCGCATTTATGAATAATAATTATGTCGGTTTGATTGTGTTTTTAGGACTATTTTTTGCTTAAAAGTTAAGATTTTCATGCTTAGATAAATATTTAAATGAAATTTTCTGACAAGGTTTAAGGTATTACTGAAAGGCTATTTCAGAACAGTTAGATTTCGGACGTTTTATCTATGTGATGCTAAAAATAGCGACGGTTATTACGTCTGATTTAGGGGGGTGCAAAATCCCACCACCACAAAATCACCTATCACTATTTGATTTCACTGAAAAACAACAAAAAAATCAAATAAAATCAATGCTCTACCTGAATGATTTTTATGAAAAACACACTATTTCATAACGTCCAAAGATTAATATTGCGCTTTATTTAGAGTAGAAAGATGTCGACAACTCCAAATCAATCGTTTAAATAAACATTCTTCTTTATACAATTAGCCTTGTTCTGCAAGGGTTGCTTGTACAATTCGCAGTGCGTCAAAGGTTTCTTTAACATCATGAACGCGAATAATGTGTGCACCTTTCATTGCCGCAATTACGGCACATGAAACGCTACCTAACATACGTTCTTGCGGTGGGACATTTAATACTTGTCCTATCATGGATTTTCGTGACATGCCCACTAACAAAGGTAAGTTAAAATGATGGAACTTTTCGAGTGTTGCCAATAGACGGTAATTGTGCGTTAGTGTTTTGCCAAATCCAAAACCGGGGTCGAGTATGATTTTTTCACGGCTAATACCGGCATTTATGCAACGCTCAATGTGTTTGTCAAAAAACTGGTCAACTTCTTGATAAATATCTTGCTGGTAGTGTGGTGCATTTTGCATGGTTTTAGGGTCGCCTTGCATATGCATAATACAAACAGGTAGTCCTGTTTGGGCTGCTGCTTCAAGTGCACCAGGTTCTGTTAAGGCTCGAACATCATTAATTAGATGTGCTCCCACTTTTGCTGATTCAGTCATGACTTGTGGCTTTGAGGTATCAATCGAAATCCAAACATCAAAATAACGGGCGATTTTTTCAACTAATGGCACAACGCGGTTAAGTTCTTCATCAACCGAAACTTCGGCTGCACCAGGGCGCGTTGATTCACCGCCGACATCAATAAACGTTGCACCAGCTTGAATCATGCTGTCAACGCGACGCATAGCATCATCAAGATTGTTATAGTTACCACCGTCAGAAAACGAGTCTGGTGTCATATTAACAATGCCCATCACTTGTGGAAATGATAGATCCATCACTTGGTTTTGAAAATGTATGTCCATGAGTAAAAGCCTATTTGTTACTACAGTTAATAATGTGATAGTTTAAATGATACTAAAAATTATCAAGTAGAGGTCAAGTTAAATTTTCAATGTTTGTCGGTTTATCCACGAAAATTGATGTATAAGATATTTTTATTTTACCGATAAAAAACGCGCCGTAGCGCGTTATATTTTATGAAAATTAATTAACTTCCTGATTGAGGCGGTATATTGCTTCCTTCATTAGGTATTTGACCTGCTGCATTTTCGTCACGCTCAGTCCAATCATCAGGAGTGGTAATAGGACGACGAGCAATTAAATCAGCAACTTGTTTTGCGCCAATCGTTTCATATTTTATTAGCGCATCTTTCATTGCATGAAGGACATCAATATTCTCAGTCAATATTTTACGTGCACGTTGGTAATTACGATCGATAATGGCTTTGACTTCTTCGTCAATAATTCGTGCTGTTTCATCAGAAATATCTTTCGGTCGTCCATATGAATTATCATCAGTTTCGTAAAATAGAGGACCTAAGCGATCAGAAAATCCCCATTGTGTTACCATTGCTCTTGCATATTGTGTGGCAACTTTTATGTCATTTGATGCACCAGTGGATATTTTATTTGCACCATAGATTAACTCTTCTGCTAGTCGTCCACCATAAAGGGTTGCAATATCTCCTTCTAGTTTTTCGCGGCTTTCGCTAACTCGATCACCTTCAGGCAAGAAGAAAGTCACACCAAGAGCGCGCCCACGTGGAATAATGGTGACTTTATGAATCGGATCGTGATCTGGCATTAAGTGACCAATAATAGCGTGCCCAGCTTCATGATAAGCGGTTGAAATAAGCTGCTCTTTAGTCATGGTTAATGAACGTCTTTCGGTACCCATGTTGATTTTATCTTTGGCTTCTTCAAATTCGTCCATTGTTACTAGGCGCTTATTTCGACGCGCAGCAAATAAAGCTGCCTCGTTGACTAAATTTGCTAATTCCGCACCAGAATAACCCGGTGTCCCACGTGCTAAAACTGACAGATCAACATCCGACCCTAAAGGAACTTTGCGTACATGGACAGCAAGAATTTGTTCACGACCTTTCATGTCTGGTAAGCCAATTTGAACTTGACGGTCAAAGCGACCTGGACGAAGTAATGCCGGATCTAAAATATCAACTCGGTTAGTTGCAGCAATGATAATAATACCGCTATTGGCTTCAAATCCATCCATTTCAACGAGCATTTGATTTAGTGTTTGTTCTCGTTCATCATGACCGCCCATTGAACCAGCCCCACGTTTGCGACCTACGGCATCAATTTCGTCGATAAAGATGATACATGGAGAATGTTTACGAGCTTGTTCAAATAGATCACGTACACGCGATGCACCCACACCAACAAACATTTCAACAAAGTCAGAACCTGAAATGCTAAAGAAAGGTACATTGGCTTCACCGGCAATAGCTTTTGCCAATAAGGTTTTACCTGTACCAGGAGGGCCAACCATTAAAATTCCTTTTGGTATACGGCCACCTAATTTTTGATATTTACCTGGATCGCGTAAAAAGTCGACAACTTCGGTGACTTCTTGTTTTGCTTCCTCACTGCCGGCAACATCGGTAAATTTAGTTTTGATTTGATCGGGCGTTAACATGCGAGCTTTACTTTTGCCTACCGACATTGGTCCGCCTTTGCCACCACCTTGCATTTGGCGCATCATAAAGAGCCAAAAACCAATGAGTATAATGATAGGAAACCAAGAAATAAGAATACTGGCTATTAGGCTTGGTTTTTCATCAGGACTACCATAGACGGGCACCTTATTGGCTAACAAATCATCCATTAGTTTTTCATCAAAATAAGGGATGTAGGTAACGTAATTGCCATTATTTTTAGTTGTGGCAACGATTTCGCGTCCGTTAATATGCACTTCTTGGATTTTACCAGTCGTGATATCGGAATTAAATTGGGTATAATCGATTTGAGGACCGCTATTGGATATTGAGCCAAATTGGTTAAATACAGCAATCAATACTACAGCGATAATTCCCCAGATCAGTAAATTCTTTACCATGTCGTTCAAAAGAAAAACCTCTCATAAAAATTAACAGTTACGACTAAATTTAACGTAGTATGGTACTACAAAATTATAAAACTGGCTACTTCATACCCATTGCAACAATATAAACTTCTCTAGATCTTGAGCGCGATGCTTCAGGTTTGCGAATTTTGACTGTTTTAAACATTGAACGTACCTGTTTTAGGTACTCTTCAAATCCTTCACCTTGAAATACTTTAACAATAAAATTGCCATTAGGCGCAAGTACGTCTCTACACATATCTAATGCTAGTTCAACTAAATACATTGCTCTAGGTATGTCAACAGCAGGTTGCCCGCTCATATTTGGTGCCATATCTGACATGACAACTTGGACTTTTTCTTCGCCAACTCGTTCCAGTAACGCTTTTAAAACTGCTTCATCGCGAAAGTCACCTTGAAGAAAGTCAACCCCAACAATGGGGTCCATTGGCAATAGATCACAGGCAATAATGCGACCTTTATTGCCAATAAGCGATGCGACATATTGTGACCAACCACCAGGGGCAGCGCCTAAATCAACAACGGTAATGCCTGGTTTGAATAATTTGTCACTTTTTTGTATTTCTTCGAGTTTGAACCATGCTCTAGAGCGTAGGCCTTTTTTTTGTGCTTGTTGTACAAAGCGATCATTAAAATGTTCATTGAGCCAACGCGTTGAACTTGCTGAGCGTTTTTTATTACTCACAGCTAATAAATCCTTAATGTAAAGAGGTCACTTCATTGATTACAAATATATATAAGGGTAGAATAGCAAAATTACAACTTAAAGTGATAAAAATTTAATGAATTTATCGAATAAACAAAAACAGTATTTAAAAAGTGAAGCTCATCATTTAAAACCTATAGTGATGATTGGGGCCAATGGATTTACCGAGGGAGTGCTTGCCGAAATTGACAACGCCTTAAATTTCCATGAGTTAATTAAGATTAAGGTTTCTGCGGAAGATCGCGAAACGAAGAAGCTTATTTGTGATGCTATTATTCGCGAAACTAAAGCTTTACCTGTGCAACAAGTGGGATCAATTTTCACGATTTTTAGACCCAGTGAAGATAAAAAAATCTCATTGCCTAAATAAATACAACAACAGGGCTATGTGCCCTGTTTGTTTATGTGCCTTTGTTGATGATATTCAATATTAGATATATTCAACCTTAACGATATCAAATTCTACATCACCACCCGGCGTTTTAATTTGTACTGTATCACCGTCTTCTTTGCCAATTAAGCCTCTGGCAATTGGAGAGTTGACAGAAATAAGATTTTGTCTGTAGTCAGCTTCATCATCTCCGACAATGCGATAGGTTGTTTCTTCGTCAGTTTCAATATTTATGACTGTTACTGTTGCACCAAAAATAATACGTCCAGTATTTTTTACTTTGGTGATATCAATAATTTGTGCTTGTGATAATTTGCCTTCGATTTCTTGAATACGACCTTCACAAAAACCTTGCTGTTCTCTTGCTGCATGGTATTCAGCATTTTCTTTTAAATCGCCATGCGCTCTTGCTTCAGCTATGGCTGCTGTTATTTGTGGTCTTTTGACATTTTTTAACTCTTCTAGTTCGGCACGTAATAGTTCAGCTCCCTTTACTGTCATTGGGATTTGTTTCATCTAGGTATCTCCCGTTCTTACTTATGGTAAATCAAAAATAACTATCCTTTATCTTAATCCAAAGAAAGGGACAGTGAATTGTTCTGTTAATTATTTAAAAACTTCATAGTTAATATTTATATCTTAACTGTAAAATTAGTTTAATAACAAATCATTTATACTGAAAATGAGGTGTTATTTTGGTTAAAATCGGTTATCGTAATGTAATTATTAACGGTTCATTATAACAATTAAATTTATTTATGCGACGATTACGATTTTACATAATCATCTTTTTATCCATTATTTGGTTTTTTATATTGTTGTCTTATTTTGTTATACAAACTTCGTTGGGTGCTAAAGTAATCAGTCAGCAATTATCCAAATTGAGTACGTACACAATTTCAATTGGCAGGGTTCATCACTCTTTTTCAAATTTCTACGAATTAGTTTTTGATGATGTTGTTGTCAGTGATAATAGGCAAGAGATTGTTAATGTTCCTAAATTAGTTGTGGGATTGGATAAAAGTCATCTTTGGCAATTAGCACATTTTAACTATGTTATAGTCATTAATGGAAATATGAATATTAATGATACTCAATTTGGTCATTATGACTTTTCAACCAATACGTTAAAATTTGTCAATGCAACTACTAATATTCTGGTTAATAATGGGAAGGATAAACTTTCATTGACCCAAATCAATGGAGGCATTAAACCCTTTGCTACATCAGGAGCGGATAAATACCAATTTGATTTTACGTCGCAAGAAGTTTTAGTAAATCAAATCCCAATAAAATCACTACTGATTCAAGGATTCCATCGAGATGGTGTTACAACCATGACTAATTTTGGTGGAAATATTAATGAAGGTTTTTTTGTCAGTAAATTAAAAATTCTTGCAGATAACAGTTTAAATATTGAACAATTGAAGCTTTGCAATATAAACTGGCAATCAACGGAAGATGATTTTCTTAATAAATATTCTCATGTTCTACCAAAGTTGACGATCAAACAATTATCAATATTGGAAAGTAGTATTCAGTTACCCAATTTTTTAATGGAAAAGGGCAATATTGAAGCCACTAATCTTCGTTATGATGAGCAGTGGCATTTTGAACAAAGTTCTTTAGCTTTTACTGCTGATCATGTTGTTTGGCATGATGAGTTATTTTCGTCGGTATTAGCCCAATTATCATCCCACGACCAAGAGGTGACGATTCAAAAAGTACTAGCAAAATGGAATAAAGGTAGTATCAATTTTGTTGGAAAGTGGAAAGATAATGCCTTACATATAGATCAATTAACGTTATCGGATATTAATTATGAACTTCCTGAAAAGTTAGAATTATCTGCATTACCGAGGATGTTTAGGTATATTAAAGTTGATAAGCTTGATATTTTTCAAAGTTTGATAATTAGAAAACAGAGTGATTTCCCTTTTAGTTTGTATAATTTTCAAGCTTCAGGCTCAGATATCACTTTAGCGAAAGAGCAAAAATTCGGCATATTTTCAGGAGCTGTTTTTTTTAAATCAGAAAAAGGTTCATTTAATCGAATTGATATTCGTTATCCAGATCTTGTTCTAAAATTTGATTCTGAAAATCATGCTTTGTTAACTTTTAGCTCATTAGTTAATGGTGGAATGATTGAGGCTGAAGCAAAAGTTGATCTATCTCAAAATGAATCGTTATCTTTGCAATTTAATGCTTATGGTATAACAAGTTTGTTGCTAGAAAATTGGAAACTGGTAAAACAACCGCCGAAAGCGATGAGTTATTCAGTTAATTTACATGGTAAATTACAACCATTTAATTTTTCAGGTAAATTTACTACAAATGGGAATGATTATATCATCAATTTTGAACATTGATTTTTACAAAAACATCCTTATATAACTAGTTAAGATGTTTAAAGTATTATGTGCATTTGAGTATAAAACAAACTCAATAATAAGTAATATGAGGAGATAATGGATCTTGTAAGATTAGATAAATGGCTTTGGGTGGCAAGATTTTATAAGTCTCGATCATTAGCTCGCGAAATGGTTGAAGGTGGCAAAGTGCACTATAATGGTCAACGCACTAAACCAAGTAAAATTGTTGAAATTGGTGCAATCTTAACACTTCGCCAAGGTTCGGATCAAAAAACAATTCAAATTTTAGCTATTAATGAACAACGAAGAACGGCCATTGAAGCTCAACAACTTTATCAAGAAACTCCTGATAGCATTGCTAAACGAGAAGCAATAGCACAAGCACGTAAGCTTAATGCATTGACAATGCCGCATCCAGATAGAAGACCGGATAAAAAGGAGCGGCGTAATTTGATTAAATTTAAATATGATAGGCAACAAGGTGGCAACAATTAATATGGATACTTTAAATCGGTTTTTATTTGATAATCATCCTATTCGTGGTGAAATTACTCGTCTTGATCAAACTTATCAGGCAATTTTAGATAATCATACATATCCAATTGCGGTACAAAACTTGCTGGGTGAATTATTGGTTGTAACCAGCCTATTAACGGCAACACTAAAATTTGAAGGGGATATTGCTGTTCAGTTACAAGGTGATGGCGCGTTATCTTTAGCGGTTGTTAATGGCAATGATCAACAGCAGCTACGTGGTGTTGCTCGGGTTAACGGTAATATTGCTGATGATGCTACGCTTAAAGATATGGTTGGCAACGGTTATATTGTTATTACTATTACACCAAAGCATGGTGAACGTTATCAAGGCATCGTTGGACTAGAGAAAGATACACTTATTGGTTGTATCGAAAATTATTTTATGCAATCAGAGCAACTTCCTACACGCTTATTTGTGAAAATAGGTGTACATGATAATAAGCCAATGGCAGCAGGTATTTTATTACAAGTTTTACCAGCTAATGAAAATACAGTTGAATCATTTGAACACCTTAGCACATTAACCGAGACAATTACGAGTGATGAGTTATTTCAGCTTTCCACTGATGAGATTTTATATCGACTATATAATCAAGAGGAAATACGTCTTTTTGAAACGCATGATATTACTTTTAAGTGTGGATGTTCACCTCAGCGTTGTGAAGATAGCTTAATGACTTTGCCAGCTAATCAAATTGATGAAATTCTAAGGGAAGATGGGGGTAAGATTGATATTCATTGCGATTATTGTGGGAGGCATTACCTATTCGATGCAATCGATATTGCTGAAATGAAAAACAAACATAACGTATATAATCATTGATTTTTATATAAAAATACCACTAAGATTATACATATACATAACCTTAGTGGTGAAGTGAAATATAGGGAATTAAGCCCGTATCCATTTAACAGAATGGAAAAAGGATACAAACTATTTTTCATTGAAATGATAAGAAATTTGTTAGTTTAAAATCGTTATCTAATATCTTTATACTAATAAAAATTGTATTTATTTACTAATTACACAGATATCCTCTACAATAGCGTATTGATTGATGATGTTCCATTTAATATTAAAATGATAGAGTGTAAATCCATAAGTTTGTTCATTAAGGTTCTTTTGCTTGTAAGCAGGCCGTGGATCTTGAGAAATCACTTGTGTAATTAATTCCGTGAGTTGTGGATAATTTTGTTTTTGTAACTCTAAAACTAATTGTGCCTTTTGTGAAAAAGCTACGGCTAGTTTTTTTTCTGGAATGGATTGCGCGAATCCTGCATGTGCTTCCGAATGACTATCACAATAAGGAAGGTAAGGTTTGATATCAATAATGGGTGTACCATCAACTAAGTCGAGGCTGCCTAATTTTAAAATTACCTGTTTATTTTCAACAATAATATCTTTTAATTCTACCGCTGAAAGTCCAATATGATTAGGTCTAAATGGTGATCTTGTGGCAAATACGCCCATTGTTTTATTACCACCTAAACGAGGAGGACGAACCGTTAATCCCCATTTTTCAGGAGTAATATGGTGAAATAGGAATAATAGCCATAAATGTGAAAATTGTTCTAATCCTTTAACACTGATAGGATCATTATAAGGCGCTAACAAATAAAGTTCACCTTGCCCTGCACTAACTAAATTGGGTTGCCTTGGAACGGCAAATTTTTCACTATAAGGTGAATGGATAATGCCGATTGGTTCAATTTGATATGTCATTATTCGATGATAATTTTATTGATAAGTAGCGATTTTTTTAATTCAATTAATTTATTATTTTTACATTAATTTTCCGCCAATATAAACATTGGCGGAATAGATATTAAACAATCTTTAGTGGTAGATTATTACCAACCACGAATTGCACCGCCATTAAAAATTTGGTCAGCTTTTTGTGCAACAGCATCAGTTTGATATGCTTTAACAAAGTTTTTCACGTTTTCGTTATCTTTATCAGCTTCACGCGAAACGATAATGTTGACATAAGGTGATTCTTTATCCTCAACAAAAATTCCATCTTTGCTTGGCGTTAAGTTTGCTTGTCCTGCAAAGGCGTTATTGATGATCGCTAGATCAATTTGTGCATCATCCAATGAGCGAGGTAACATTGGCGCTTCTAGTTCTAAGATCTTATAGTTATAAGGATTGCTTGTAATATCAAGAACAGTTGGCAGTAAACCTTTAGATTTATCAACTGTAATCATTCCTTCATGTTGTAATAAAAGTAAAGATCGGCCTAAGTTTGTTGGATCATTAGGAATGGCAATGGTTGAATTAGCTGGAATGAAGAAGGTTTCACCACGTGGTGAGGTTACTTTTACACCTTCCCCTGTTTCCATTGATTCATCAATGGGTTTTAATTTATGAGAATAGCTTGCAATAGGATAAACAAATGAATTACCTACTACAGCTAATTTATAGCCACGCTCTTTCATTTGCTCATCTAAATACGGCTTATGCTGGAAAGCATTGAGCTCAATTAAGCCATCATTTAATGCTTGGTTTGGTGTTACGTAATCGTTAAAAATAACGAGTTCAACATCTAGATTATAAAGATCTTTCGCTTGTTGTTTAACAACTTCGGCAATTTCTTGTTCAGGACCTGAAATCACACCTACTTTAAGCGTGCTCACTTTAGCTGGCTCCTCAGGTTTATTATCTGTTGCGACTGGTTGTTTATTATTATCACAACCAGTTAAAAAAAATGCACTTACCAATGTGCTAATAAGGGCTAGCTTTTTAATAGACATATGTTTCTCCAAAAATTAATGATGTGTAACGCGTTTAACAATCCTATTACCAATAATTTGAATAATAAAGACAATAATAATTAATATAATTAAGACTGTGTTCATTATAGCAGGCTTGTAGCCGTTGTAACCATATTGAATAGCAAGTTGACCAAGACCTCCAGCGCCAACGGCTCCAGCCATTGCAATGTATCCTGTCAAGGTAATTAAGGTAATTGTCATACTATTGACAATTACAGGTAATGACTCAGGTAATAAAACCTTATATATAATTTGTAGCGGTGTTGCGCCCATTGAGCGAGCCGCTTCAATTAATCCTTTAGGCACATCTAATAGAGCATTTTCAATCATACGTGCAATTAGTGGTGATACGCCAATACTTAATGGTACAACTGCAGCTTGTTTACCAATAAAGGTACCCATTAAAATAGTGGTGAAAGGAATAATCCATACAATTAATATGATAAAAGGGATTGAGCGAAATACATTGGTAATAAATGAAATAATACTATTACCAATATAACAATCTAATATTTGTCCTTTACGAGTAGTGTAGAGTAAGATGCCAATCGGTAATCCAATTATCGTTCCCCAAAAACCTGATAAGATGACCATAAAAAGGGTTTCATCTGTTGCTTGTGCCATTTTGAATAGCATCGCTTCATTAAAACCATTAAATGATGAACAAAAAGCAACAAAATCAGTCCAAAAATTGTATTGAGTTAAATATCGAAATAGTGATTCGAAAGGTTTAAAAGAAGGAATAAAATCAAACATAGCCAAGCACCTCTACTTTAGTTTTATTTTTTTCTAGAAATTGAATTGCTGATGCCATACTTTTGGTTTTTCCTCTCATTTCAGCGAGCATTAAGCCAAATTTAACTCCACCGGCATAATCCATTTGCGCACTAATAATGTTACTTTCAATCTCAAATTCTTTAGCGATTTGTGATAACAAAGGTAAATCAACAGAAACCCCAGTAAACTCTAAGCGTAATAAAGGATTGAGTCCTTCTTTATGTTCAGGCGACAGTCTTATTAAATAATCATCAGGAATATTTAGGTGTAAGGTTGATTGAATAAATTGTCTCGCAATATCTGTTTTCGCATTAGAAAACATTTCACCCACTGATGATTGTTCAACTAGTTTGCCATCACTGATAACAGCAACTTGGTCACAAATCTGTTTTACTACATCCATTTCATGGGTAATTAATAAAATGGTTAGTCCCAATTTTTGGTTGATATCTTTCAATAATGCCAAAATTGAACGGGTCGTTTCAGGATCAAGCGCACTGGTTGCTTCATCGCACAATAGTACTTTGGGATCACATGCTAAAGCTCTGGCAATAGCAACACGTTGTTTTTGGCCACCTGATAAATTAGCTGGGTAAACATTTGCTTTCTCTGTCAATCCCACGAGCTCGATAAGCTCATTTACTTTTTGCTTTATTGTTGCTTTAGGTGTTCTATTCAGTTCAAGAGGAAAAGCGATATTATCAAATACAGTACGTGAGGAAAGTAAATTGAAGTGTTGAAAAATCATGCTGATTTTTCGGCGTATTTCAATTAATTTTCTATTTGATAGATTTGTAATATCTTGATTATCGAAAAATATTTTACCACTAGTTGGTTTTTCAAGTAGATTAATACAGCGAATAAGTGTGCTTTTCCCTGCCCCAGATTTGCCAATAACACCATAAACCTGCCCTTTAGGAACATGGATATTAATATCTTTTAAAGCATAAATAGGTGTTTTATTATGCTCAAATGTTTTCGAAATGTGTTGTAGTTGTATCATAATATATAAAGAAAAAGATGAATAAATGAATATTAAGACGTCTAGACATCTAAGTCAATCAATAATATTCTATGCAAGATTAGAGTAATAGCTACATAAAAAGGAAAAAGCGTAAACATGAAGCCTGCTATTTTTTTAGATCGAGATGGTACCATTAATATAGATTATAATTATGTACATACAATTGATAAATTCCATTTTATTGATGGTGTCATTGATGCAATGCAAGAACTCAAAAAAATGGGTTTTTTGTTAGTTATCACAACCAACCAATCAGGTATTGCTAGAAATAAATTTACTGAAGAACAATTTCACACGTTAACTGAATGGATGGATTGGTCATTACAAGATAGAGGCATTGATTTAGATGGCGTTTATTATTGTCCACATGACCCGTTAGTTGATACTTGTGAATGTCGTAAGCCAAATCCTGGTATGATTCAAACTGCAGCAAAAGAATTGAACATAGATATTGCTAATTCTTATATGGTAGGTGATCGTGTATCTGACTTATTATCGGGCAGACACGCTGGTGTTAAAAGGACAGTTCTAGTAAAAACAGGTGATATGATAACGGAAGAAACATTGGCTCAAGCCGATTGGTTAATTGATAGTTTAGCGGATTTACCCCAAAAAATAAAAGCAGAATCTTAATTAACGCTTTATTTAAATATATCGTTTTAAAAGAAGATCTCTAAACTCAAATAACTTAAGTAGTATTAATATCGATTAAATAATGCATGAACAATAACACTCATATCCTGCTATTAAAATTTTATACAAATAAGAATTCCTTAAAATATCTGGTAATTTTAGCTGAAGATATTGAAGCTCAGTCTAATTTTAGAACTGTTTGATCAAAAAAAAATCAAACGGAGAAGAAAATGAAATTAATACTTGCATGATTTTTTAAACCCCCTATAATGCGCATCCACTGACACGCAGTCAGCGACAAGCAGACAGTGAGTGAGTTAAAAAATAAGATCGAAAAATTGAAAAAAAGATCTTGACGAATTAAAAGGTGTAGCGTAGTATACGCAGCCCTTGAGACAGCAAACTAAATTAACAAAATGTTGATTAGGAATAGAAGCTGTCAGCTCTTTAAAAAGAAAAAACAGACAATCTGTGTGGGCACTTGCGAGACAAAGAATTAAAAGTCTACGGACTTAAAAGAATCAAGTCTTGATAAGTGACACTGAAGATTCATTTGAATATGTCAGAGACAGTTATTGAGCATCAAACTTTAAATTGAAGAGTTTGATCATGGCTCAGATTGAACGCTGGCGGCAGGCTTAACACATGCAAGTCGAACGGTAACATGAGTGCTTGCACTTGATGACGAGTGGCGGACGGGTGAGTAAT
>NZ_LZGR01000032.1:0-8931 GCF_001690255.1 Gilliamella sp. App2-1 | reverse complement strand
TATATTTTTAAAGTAGCCGTAACTAAAAATTAGTTATTAAAATATATGATGTTAAAAAATAACTTCCACTAATTGCTAGCCCATAAGGTAGCGTAACTCCACCTGCCGGCTTTTTAATGTACTTATATATTATTGCTACAATTGCAATAGGGAGTCCAATTAACGTAATTGTCACCAAGAAAAACAATACACAATTTGATGGAATGGATATCAGTAGCACTGTAATTAATTTTATATCCCCTGCACCAACTAATCGGCAATAAAACATAAATAGACCACAGATTAAAAATATGCCCGATGCGCTATAATTTAATTGACCTCGTCCGAAAATAAAATTCAAAATAATGAGGATGAATATTATGCCGACGATATAATTTGAGATCGTTCGGCGTGTTATATCAGTATAACAAGTAACTAACAAGCATCCCCAAATTACCAAAATAATAATATCATTAATTAATTCTTGGCTAATCATTATGATCATATCCTTGACCTGGAATGTAATCTTGACCATACACTCCTTTCATTGCATCAACAAGAGATGTCATATTATATCCTGGCCAATCCCTTTTTTTATTAGTACCCAAATTAAATTTATGTCCACCACCAGATCCAACACCAAAAGCTTCACCTTCGTCATTCCAATAAAAAATATGCTGTTTACCAACATCAATTTTGGTTAGATGACCTAGATAATCTCTCTCCGTTGGATTTCTGCCATACATTATATTTTTATAAGGACCACCTTTATGACCCCATGTTACTAATCTATTATGGTTAGTGATGGCAACACAACCACGAAATCTACAATAAACGGAGCTAACATGTCGTGTAATTAGAACAGGTTTAGCAATTGTCTTCCCCTTTTTTTCACCTTCTCTTTTTTGATTCTCGTGCTCTATTTCTTCTGGCGTCAATTCTTTATCATCATCGTCGTCGTCGTCGTCATCATTATTATCATCTTCATCGTCATCGTCATCGTCCTCATCTATGTCATCATCATCATCATCATCATCATATGGACCGGCAACACCTAAACGACTAGCTTTTCCCATACCGTAAACCCTACCGGATGAGGTTAAAAAAACAGTAAATGCATTTCCACCGGTAATATGTACAATATCTTTACCATCAATACCATCTAAATTTTTAATCTGCTTTGGAATAGGAGTTTTAACATGGGCTTTGTGATTTACTTCACCAAATGAATCTCGTTCTTCATCCCCCCAAGCAAAAACTGTCCCAGCATCATTGATGGCATAACCACTATCATAACCAGCACCGATTTTCACTACAGGTCGATTGTCAAAATAACCAGAGGGGATCTTTGTAAGCGCAACCTTTGAAGCATGACCACCATGAATACCTGTTCCTGATTCACCATCATGACCATCTCCCCAAAAATACACTTCCCCCGATCTTGTTAAAGCATAAGAAATACGTTTACCACAACTGATCTGAATAATATCTTGATTTTCCAAAACTAAAACAGGGAGACTTGGATAATGACCGTGACCTGTATATTTACCGCCCGAAGCTTCTTTGTGGATATCTCTTCCCCAACCCCAGACATCTCCTCGATCATCTAGCGCAATAATATGATATGTTCCACCGGCTACCTGTGTAATAGAAAGTCCTTTTTCAACAAAGTACTCTATTCTGGCAGGTGGCTCTTTACGAGAAACCTTTTTATCACCATTACCTTGTAATCCCTTATTCCTATAACCCCAAACCCAAAGATCACCATTTTCTATGGTTAAGCCTGTTCTCGATAAGTTAGTTAGGGTGTGTGGATTTATTTCCGCTTTAGTTGTAAATATTATTGCATCTGTACGCGTGTTTGCTAACAATGGAAAACATATACAAGTTATAAATAATATCAGGACTTTTAACGTTTTCATTTTTTATAACTCCTATTTTTCATTGCTTAATCTGCTCTTTTTTAATAACAAAATTGCCCGTTTCAACTTCAATGATTCTATTTATTGCGTCATACAATGTCTTGTAATCGCTAGCCTCATGTAAGAATTGCTTGTGACCATTCATGCACTTAGTAAACCACTTTCCGAACGCACGTTCATATTCAGAGTCTGTTTTCAAATATCCAGCGTTAGGATCTAATTTTATATAGTAAATAGCTGCATTTTTAGCCGCTTGATCAATATAACCATTCTCTTGGTTTTGCTCAGATTTCAAACCTTCTCTTATACTCTGACAAACGTTATTATCTAAAAATTCATCTCTCAGAACATCTGCCCCAGCGTCATCTTTACCATCAGTTATAATAATCATAACTTTATTATTAATAGTATTACCTCGAGCCATCACTGGTACAGTCCTTAACAAAGCTGTCATGGTATCAGTTCCTCCTCCTGGTTGCCAATCCGCACTTTTAATAGAATTAAGAAGTTTAATATTGTGCTCACTATCATCACTGAAAGGAATTAAATGAGGTGACAATTTAAATTTGCTAATATGTTTTGACGCTTCTTCAAGCCTTTTAGAATTTGGCATATTGATCACTTTTTCACTCATAATCTCATTGCTGTATAAAGGCGACTGACACATCCCCTGAAATGGTGAAAAATCAGTAATAGCAGGTGATATAGGACGGTTAAACGTTATCGTATTAACATTCATACCACTAAATAATGTGTCAATAGTGCCTTTTACATCAACTGTTTTAGTATTAGCAAACGAATAATGCACATCAGGATAGTCATTAGAGAACATATAATCATATAGTTGAACTACTTTACCGTATTGACTCTCAATAGTGTTTTTATTTTCTTGATTTAATGGATAATCAGTATTATTTTCACCACAAGCATATCGAGTAGACCCCATATTAACTCGTTCAATATTATGTCGTTTACGACATAATCCGCCATCAACTAATGACTCATTATCATTCAAACCTTTTGCCGGTCCAATTATTTTTGAATAATAAAGGTAATTATAATAGTCTAGATAGTAATAAACCGTATTTTTAAAATCAGCAAAATAATCATAGGTTACATAATTAGAAATTAGATCATTTTTCTTCAACTTATTCCATTTTGGATATGCAATATTTTTATTTGCCCAAAAATTGTAATCAACTGAATCGAAAGGAGATTTCATTTTATACATAAGAGAACATGCATAACTTCCCCCTCCAGCAGGATTTTGACTTTTTTCTTTATTATTCACTTCGTTAGGGTCAAAGGGCACTGGGACACCAATGTCATAAGGGACTAAAGCAAAATTGAATTGAGGCTCCTTTTTATAATTATCAATAATGTCTACTATTGCTTTTTTCATATAGTCAAGTCGCTTACGGTCGTTATTTAACCCTTGAGAGTAATTATTACAAGACGAATCAGAGTATTGACATGTAGCCGAACCTGAAAAGTCGCTAATAAAAGCAATACCAACAGAATCAGGAGTATAGTACTTTCTGGTATTACCATAAGTTTCTTCATTATTTGTTATAACTGTATTTTGATTTAATGCCACAAATCCACCATCACTATCCAGTAAAGATGCAAATTCTTGTACATACCTAACATAATATTCTTTTTTATCTTTATCATAGGTTATAGTGGCCCTAGAAAGTCCTATTAAATCCTCACGCGTTTGATTCATAAAATAATTAATATAGTTCAATGCTATTTTGATATTTTTTTCAAGTGCTTTTTGATCTCGAATTTTATTATTTATGGCTACAACAGCTAACGAGGCCTCATTAGTCGCTTCCGATATCCGAGCCCGAGTGCGCATGTTTTGTGTTTGATCAATTGAAAAATACATACAAATAAACATTGCAGGAAACATAATCGCAAAACTTATAATAATATTTCCAGCTGTACACTGTAAAAAAGATTTTTTGTAATTTTTCCGTTTTAGTTTGTTATTATTATTCATAAAATCCTCTCAAAAGAGTGTTGATTAACGATGATAAATAGGGCAAGCTGTATTAACATTCGTAATATCATTACAACGAGATATTACTACAGTATTACTACATAAATTTGGGAAAGTATCAGTTGCTTTTCTATTAGAGTTAATCCATTTTAAATAAAGACTTTCTTCATTAACAATACACATACTAACTCGATATATAGGGATCCATCGTCCATCTAATCCAGTTGTTGTATCGATAAATCTTGGAGCATATGGGGCAAGATCTGAATAACTAGCAATTGCAGAATTTGTTAAATTCTCGGTGATACTAGGCAGTGAATCAAAATAGCTTCTGATTCCCGTATTATTACAAATACCAGAAGAACATGATTCAGAACTTAAAGCTACTAACTTAGCATGATTTAAACTTTTTGGATGCTCAACATTTTGTAAAATAAATAAAGCATCTACTTTTATAACAACTTCACTATCTAATAATGAAGTTGCCAATTTTTCTAATTCTTGCACTTGAGCATCATCAAATAATTCATAAGATTTATGGCAAGAACTAGGGTTTGAATGACATAAACTTATTTTGTGATTATTTGTGCCATCTATAACAGGGTAGAAAGCCGATCTTTCGCGAAAAATTGAAGCTACAGCATAATTTGCTCGCTCCAATTTATTTTGTAGCATGATGGTACTGTACACATCATAGATAATAAACACTAATGCTGAAAACAAACAGAAAGATGCTGCAAACTCAATTGACATCATACCGTCTTTATTGCGGAAAAAATTACCAAAATATTTCATTGTTACTCTATTCCTTTAATTATCATAAAACTCACGGTAAATAACAGTTTTCTTTGTTAAAGAAGAATTTAAAATACGACTAAACGGCCCTGAAAACATGGCATAGTAGTCATACTGTAAATTAAATAATAACAAACGTGTATCTGCATTAAGCGTATTTTGACAAGTTTTATTAATTACATCTTGTATTGTTTGACAATATGCTACGGTTACATGAAAATCATCTGGATTAGTCAGATAGGGCCATAGTGGTACTTCAGAGATGACTAATTGTTGCATTTGCTTAGTATAATTTCCATTTTCAGAAATTGCCGTTTTTCTTGTTATTTCTGTTGACATTAAATCTAAGGCAGAACCAATAAACATAATTCGGCTTAATTCAAGTACAAATACAAATAGCACAATTAAATAAGGAAAAACAATTGCAAACTCAATAGAAACATTTGCATTGTTTTTCCTAAAAAATAATTTCCAACATTTCAACATAATTTTTGCTCAGCCCTATTAGATATTAAGTGTTAATCTTTTTTTCTCTTTAATAATGTAAAAGACGATTTTGAATTATTTTGATTGTTTTGTTTATTTCCAATAATCGCTGAAGATATCTCTTTTATTTCACTACTATTGTAGGATTCTTTAAATTTATCCATCTTTGGAATAAATTTACGTCTAAAATCAATACTTCGATCTAAAAACTCTTCTATATCTTCATCTCGTAAATCATTTCTTTTATCAAAAGGAAGATTGTCATTTAAACAAACTAAAAAACGCTTATTTAATAGATCGGAGTTTTGCGTATTAATACGCGATATTTCATCAAGCATTTTTTTAGCAATTTTAATTGAGTAGGGATCTCGATTTATTACGATAAACACAATATTTGAAAAATTAATGATCTCTTCTAAATGTTTAAATGAAGACGCTAATCCCATATTTTGCTCAATAAAAGTAATGTTAAATTGTCCTGAGCTAAGATTGTCATATTGCCAAGCTCTATCTTCAATTTTTACTTGTAAAGAATCTTTAACATTAATTATTGAACCATCTTGAGGTATTGGTATTTCAAATAAGAAGTCGGCATTTGGGCTTGTAGTTGCACCTTGAATATAAAGAAGAGGATAATTAGTTAAGCCGCTAATATTTTTTATTGTATGAACCACTAATGATGATGTACCAATTCCTCCTTTAGTGGCTAAAAATGTAACAATGCTCCCCACTCTTTGTGAACCTTGTGCGGTTAAACTCCTTGTATGCAAAATAGTAGGGATTTTTTCTAATTGGCTATTTTCTAATAAAAAATGAATTCCTTTTTTTGATAAAGATTCAGAAAATACGATTGAATCATGGCTGCCCAAAAGTATTGTAGTTGCTTTAATTGGAAGAAACTTATTAATGCTTTCTGATAATAGTGCAGCATTATCTTCATCTTTGATATCTAAAAAAATCACATCATACTTATTGAAAATTGGATCTTCTTTCAATTCAGATAATTCTAATGAGATGATATCTATACTTAATATATTGTAAAGGAATAACAAAGAACGAACTTTTTCAATCAGTTCACTTCGTTTACTTAAAATAGCGACTTGAAAATTCGATATTTGTCCAGCTACAAATTCTTGTGACGAGTCTTTCGATACTTCTGTATCTTTTTTATTACCAAATAATTGCATAAAAATTCCTAATAATCTTTTATTCAATAAAGCCCATATCGTTAATAAATTTTTCACTTTCGTTAGAAATTGGTACTGTTTTGCGACGTTGTTTATTCATATTATTTTTAATATTGAAGAAACTATTAATCACATCAGTACGTTCCAAAATTGGTAACTCGACATTATCAAAACTGCTATTCGCTGTCACTAAATTAACTGTTGCAAATACTACCATTTCTGTCTTTCCTCGCTCTGTCTGCGCACTACGAGCTAATGCCCCTAAAATAGGAATATCACTAATAAAAGGAAGGCGAGATAATGTTTCGCTGTCTTGTTCGTTAATTAATCCTGCAATAACAAAACTATCTCCGTCGGATAAGTCAATAGTCGAACTAGTTTTTCTAGTTGTCAAAGTTGGGATATTATAGTTATTAAAAGCATATGAACCAGCAATTGAACTTACTTCATTATCAAGGAATAATCTAATACGCTTATCATTATTCACTTTAGTGCTGATGTTTAATTTTATACCGTATTCTTTATAGGTAACATTTGCTTCTCCATCTTTATTCTTAGTCACAATGGGAATCTCACCACCGACTAAAAATGATGCATTCTCGCCAGATAGTACAGATAAGTTAGGTTGTGCTAACACTTTAGCTAAACGATCATTTTTTAATGCACGAATCATTGTGGTAATATCATGGATACGAAATCCTTTTTTTAGACCTAATACTGTAAATTCCCCAACAGTATTCATATCGGATCCATTTTCTATCATACTATCCAAAGTTAAACTTTGCCATTCAATACCCAACGAATCAGTAAATTGCTTACTAACTTCAACAAAAGTCAGTTTGACATTAACTTGATACTCTTCTATCACTCTAATGTTATCAATGATATTGTTATAAATATAATAATCTTGAAATGTAAGCTCCGCGCTTCCTGCATCCCCCTTTGCAGTAGTGCGTATTCGCTCTGCACCTTGCCCGACAAGTGAACCTACGACCGCCATAATTTTACCTTTTGTCGTAGTATCTGGAGTGGTGCCATTTAGTACATATACAAATCTTCCATTCGGATCACCATTATCATAACGATCGACTGTTACACTACTATTGGGAAAATTTTGAGCCAATCTATGTGTAATCTGAGATAAAAGCGGATCCACATTAATGGTGTCATTAACGATAATATTATTTGCATCATCATAAACAAGCAAGCTGGCTCTACCATTTGATTTACCATATATAATCAAAGACTTACCATCAATAACCTCATAATTTGCTACAGAATCTTGACTAATGAACACTGTACCTACATTCTCTGGTAAAACAATGGTTTTACTTTGCCCAACTTGTAAATTATGAATATTAGCAAACGCCAGTGAAGAAAAGCCAATAGAGAATAAACAAGCAAGGGGTCTTATCATATGTATAATTGATTTAATTTTTATAAACATTCTTAGTTACCTTTTAGTAAATTAATCCGTTTTTTCTCTGAAAAAATATCATTATCAGATAATGGCCAGTTTTTTTCTCTATCACTTAATAAGCGTAATCCATCTTCAACATTTTTTTTGTAAGTACTTGGGTATATCATAATTGTAGAATTTGTCATTAATGTTCTTAATAATTTAATTTCTTGATTCGAAAGCTCTAATTGAATTTGACCAACATTGTCTTTTTGAAACTTAGAGTTTATTTCACCTGCTTGAGTAATATAGAGGATTTTCTTTCCAACAATAATTGGTTTGATGCGATTTTTAACAAAATCAGCGCTAGGTGAAACTAACTTATTCTCTTTACGTGAGTTAGCCGTTTCATCAGCATAAAATATATAAAGATCAACAAGATCACCACTTTTTAGATTTGTTGTTAAATAATAATCAGTAGGATCTAATTTGAATGGAAACATATAATTTCCTTCTTTTAGCGCTAACATGCTGTAATCAGGCGAATCAGGCGAAGCAATAAAACGCCGTTCAATAAAAGTATCTTTCGCAATATTGTTCTTAACCACATAAGAGTCAAGTTCTTTTGCATCAGTTATATATTCTTTAGTTTTGTCACTACTGTCATCAACATCAATTTCTATTGATTTAAAATAGTAATGATCCTTAGTTAAAATTGTATTTTTATTAATCGCATTTTTTGCTACAGCAATTGTCATCGTTTCTGTTTTTTTAGGTTCTACTTTCACCTCAACAGGTTGAACCGCTGGCTCAGCAACCTGTTTTGGTGATGATTTTGTAAGTAATAACGCCAGTCCCACAACTAACATTAATATATATAAAATAATTAATTTTTTACCTTTCATGCAAACTCCATATAATTTTATATCTATTGTTTTTTTCGTTGCAATTATTTATTTTTTAAATAAAAATCGAAAACAAAACAGTGGGCATCCCCTTTAGAATTAGGACCTGCATAAAAATCTTTCACTATTGAGTCTTGTTTAGTTTTTATTTTTAGATTTAATGTTTTCTCGCTAGTTAAGGTTCCTGTGACGTAGGAAAAATCTCTATTACTACGGGAGATTTGATTAATAACATAATTTATTCCCTTAGCAG
>NZ_LZGR01000031.1:0-37315 GCF_001690255.1 Gilliamella sp. App2-1 | reverse complement strand
ATATTATTACAAGAAAATATAAGTAAAATTAGCCCAAATAAAATGCATAAAAAAGCATTAATCCATAGAGCTATTTTTAGCTGCTTAAGTGTAATTAAGCCCAATTGTATACCACGAGTATGAGCAGTAAGGTTGTTTTGATCGCTGCCTTTAATTTCATCTCCGTAGTCATTGGCTAGATTAGAAAGAATTTGCAATAATGACGCTGTAATTAACGAAAATAGAAGTATCCAAAAATTAAATTGGTGTTGCCAATAAGCTAATGCATTTCCTACTAATACCGCAGAAAGAGATAAAGGCAGGGTTTTTAACCGTAAACTAATAATCCATGGAAAAAATTTCTTATACATTCAACATGTTATTTATAATGAAAACTGTTAACCATAATAACAGGAATGCAGGAAAAGTTCACGATATTAGTGATAAAAAATACCCCTAATAAAGTTAAGATTATTTTTCCAATTATAGACTTTATCCATATTTATCATTTAACTGCGCATTTTTAAATATCGAAAAGCTTTCATTATTCTAAATACTTTTCTAACTTTTCCTTCCCGTAATGCTGATATAAAAATACCAAGCGTACTATATATTACGCCAAGTAAAAGTATCATAAATATGTTCAGCCAATTATCTGATAAGCTCAGTCCCATTTGATTGACTCCAGCAATCATATTGGTTGCCCAAGTTGAAGGTAGGGAATAAGAAACGCATCTCACCCATAGTGGCATTGCACTCAGAGGCCAAATAGTTCCTGAAAGATAGAACACAGGCGTGGTTAAAAATGCTAATGTAAGGTATATCATCTCTGTACGACGTAAACATTCTGTCAGTAATTTACTCAAGCCCAGTGCACCAAGTAATAGCGGGAATGTCATAACTAATATTTCAGGAATACTCGCCAATTGCCGATAACCAAGCATCCAAGGCCATAAACCAAATAGCACAATAGATAAAAATAACCAAATAGGTAATAGCCCACATAAACTGCCAAGCACGACAATTTTAGGAGGTTTGCCTTGGGGACGCGAATTTAGGGTGATATTAGTACGGGTTGAAGCAATTAAAAAAGAGTGTTGTAACAACATGACTAACAAACCAGGAAAGGTAATAGCAGCAAAACTGATACCGGCATTATAAAGAGGTTCTGTTTGACCTTTTATAGGCGATAAAATGATATTGATCTGTTCATCTGAAAATCCACTATTCCGCATTATTTTGGTGTTATATTCAGTCAATATCTGCTGATAAATTCCTTTTATATCAACTTGTATTAAACCATTGGCTAAACGACTTGAGGCATCACCATATGCAGGAATGGTAACTTCATCACCGCTTATTAGACGTTTTTCAAAATTTCTAGGAATAGTGATCACAGCAAAAAGTTTGTGATTATTAATATCATCATAAGCTTGTAGTGAGCTTTCGTAGATAATCGTATCAATTTTTGAGCTCATCTCTAATGATCGGATTAAACCGCGGCTTGTTGGGGTATGATCTTGATCTACAATTGCCACCGGTAAATTAGTAATAGTACCATTGATATAAACAAGACTCATTAATGATACAGACAATAGCAGTAATAACCACATTGGTCGACCTAATAGATAAAAGAATATTCTTATAAATGAAGAACCAAATATTTTAAACATCTAAATCTACCCTCTTACTGTGAATGTAAACGTCTTACTAGGCGCTTTTTGACTAATACGGTAATAATCACTGGATAGATCATTAAAATACTACAAGTTTTTAACACTGAAAAATAACTAGAGTGACGTAAAAACAGATCGAACAGTTTATTAAGTGCATAAGTTAATGGTTCTAATGATGAAATAAACCTAGCAATCCATGGCATGGATAGTTCAGGCACAACAACACCAGAATAAGTTAATGCAAGTCCAACCAACACACCTATATAAGTATAGGCATCAATGGGGGTTTTAGTAAATGTATATAGCAAAATACCAATGCTTTGTGCAGCAATAACATAGAAAAATACTACCGTCATCATAGCAAAAGGTGAACCTGATACACGCGCATTAGAAAATAAAACGAGCATGGCAATTTCAAAAATAAGCAGCATGGTAAACCAAATTGTATAAGGCGCTAATTTTCCTAAAACAAAAGGATAGTTAGGTCGAGTTCGCTTTGGTAATTGCGCTAATATATGAATTGTTGTGGTTACAACAAATAACTGCAATAAATGTACTACCGCCGAAAATTGTTGGAAGTACATTGAATTACCACTAGCATTAAATAATCCATCATAATTAAAATTAACTTTTGCCAATGGCGGAACTGGCATGCCAATGCTTGTAGCCAAAGTGGTTCGATATTGCGTATTTATCGTTGCTATTAAACCTGAATAATCCATGATCGAATATAAACCAGCACTATAGTACAAAGCATTATAGTAAAGCATTGGCGTTGGTTGGTGACCTGATAATACATCTGCTTCAAAATTAGGTGGAATATAAAGCAGTGCATAAATTTTTGCTTTTTGCAGATCACGTTCAGCATCAAAAATTTGATTGTCATAATTGATAAGATCTGCATGCGCTGCTGCATTAAGATTACGTATAATTTCACGCGATAACGTACTTTTATCGTGATCAATGTAGCCGACTGGCAAATCAAATAGTACACCTCGATAGAAGATGCTACTAATTAGAAAAAAAATAATTAGTGGCATAATCCACATTAACCAATGAAACGTAAACCGCCTAAAAATTTGCGGTATTTCATCATTAAATGCATTTATAAAACGGTGCCAGAAATCTAACATTATTTGTCCAACTTCCATAAAGTGCTCATACCAGCACGTAAACCTTCAACCGGTACAACGGGATAGAGTCTTACTTCAAAAGTTTTCAAATCAAAATCTCCTGTTGCTCGTGTTGCACGTTTCGTTGCATAATCGCCCATTGGTGCTATATAACGAATTTCAGCTTTAATCTCTCTATGATTAAGAGCTGGTACTTCAAGCGTAATATGATCGCCTTTACGAATATTAGACATAATATCTTCGCGCAGGTTAAACACAAAGTAAGCTTTAGGGAGTTGAATCACTGTTAATAATGGGCTATTAGCATTAAATAATTCGCCTACTTCAGCAGGAATAGAGCCTATTTCACCAGCTACTTGTGTTTTAACTTGTAAATCATCGTATTGTATTTGTAGCTGTTTAAGCTGTTCTTGAGCTTCTTCTAATTTGGCTGCATAAATTTCACGTTGTTCGATTCGATCACCATTTTTAGCTTGATCTAAATTAGCTTGAGCTGATTGAACCTGTTGAAAGGCTGAATCACGCGTTTTTAAAGCATTATCTAAGATTGATTGCGAAACATAACCTTTGGCCGAAATAGCTTTGTTACGATCATATTCTTTGGCGGCATTATCATATGCTACCTTGGCTTGCTCAAGTATTGCTTCGTAATAACGAATGCTTTCTTCACGTGTCCCATGATCCGAAAGAGCTAATTGAGCTTTTGCTTGGTCTCGCGCAGCTTCAGCAGCTTTGACTTGAGCTAACAGCTCTGGACTGTCGAGTGTAATGAGTACATCATTAGGTTTAACATCATCTCCGCGATGGACATGAATGACTTGCACTCGACCTTTGGCTTTAGACGCAACACTAACATTTGGAGCATCGACTTCACCTTGTAGGATAAGTTGACTATTGTGTGAGCGAATTAAGATCGTCATTGATATTAAAATAACGATTAACGCAATAATAGTAAAAATTTTTTTGTTCATAAAATTTTATATAGAGTGGTATTAAAGAGATAAGACATAGAGAATTAAAATTATTATATGCTTTGTCTAATAAACATACGCAAATTTTTGTCTCCGCATTATACGAAAAGTGCTTTGTTTGCACAATTAATGGCAATTTAATTTAAAAACCAAATAATATCAATGATAAATTACTATTTCAGTAAATACAGTAAATAATTTTGTATACCTCATTTAGATAACTTTTAATAATTATAACCTACCACTTTAATAGTTTTTATGTATAAATGTTATCAGTCAAAAGAAATAGATAAAAACCTAGTTATTTAGTATGATATTACTAAATAAAATAATAAGGTATAAAAATATGAAAAAAATAGTTGTTATTGGTGGTGGTGCCGGTGGATTAGAACTTGCAACAGACCTTGGTGATAAACTAGGCAAAGGCAATCAAGCCAAAATTACACTGATTGATAAAAACAGTTATCATTTGTGGAAACCTTTATTACATGAAGTTGCCACTGGTGTTTTGAATGAACAAGCGGATAAAATTGATTATGCAGCACAGGGACAACAACACAATTTCCAATTTGCTCAAGGTACGTTTACTAATCTTAATCGTGAAGAAAAGCAAGTTATTATTGATAATTTAAATAACGAATCCATTTCAATTCCATATGATATTTTAGTTGTGGCAATAGGCAGTACTTCAAATGATTTTGGCACACCAGGTGTTAAAGAACATTGTATCTTTTTAGATGATCAAAATGCTGCTATTCGTTTACGTGAAACACTTATTGCAAAATTTGCTAGTTTTTGTTCAATTATTGATAAAAATGAAGCAACAACTGAAGATAAAATTCGTATCGCTATTGTTGGTGGTGGCGCAACTGGTGTTGAATTAGCTTCCGAATTACCTCATATGGTTGAAACATTTGGTGCTTGTGGCCAAAATAAAATGTGTTCAGATTTGCTGGATGTATCGGTTATTGAAGCAACTGATCGTATTTTACCTGCGTTACCTGAAAAAACAGCATTAGGTATTACCGAAACATTACAAAAACGTGGCATTCATGTGTTAACAAAAACCATGATAACTAAAGCGGAAAGTGATGGCTTTTATCCCAAAGATGGAAACACCATTCACGCCGATATTATGATCTGGACTGCCGGTGTAAAAGCGCCTGACTATTTAAAAGATATTGCTGGTTTAGAATCAAGCCGTTCTAATCAGCTTGTAGTTAAACCGACACTGCAAACAACACGCGATGATAGTATTTTTGTTATTGGTGATTGTGCTTACGCAATGCAAGATAGCGGACGAGCCGCTCCTGCTACGGCGCAAGCTGCACATCAGATGGCAAAAATTTGTTATGAAAATATTGTTAACATGTTGAATAATAAATCATTGAAATCGTTTAATTATACTGATAATGGAACGATTATTTCTCTACATGATACAGCACAAGGTGTGGTTAAAATTGCAGGCAAACGAGAAATGAATGTTAAAGGATTTTTTGCTTTAACTATTCATCGCCTGCTCTATCGTATGCATCAAGCAAGTTTGTTGGGTATTTTCAAAACAATCCGATTTGCTAAAGCCAGCAAAGAGATGTACAAAAATAAATTTGCATCCATTTTTACACATCAAAATTAGTTTTTCCGCCTTAGATAGCTACTTACAAATCATTCTTTTATAAGTAGCTATTTGGAGTTATTTTTATTAGTATTGCTAGTTATATAACCCTTAAGATGGCGATATTATTTTGCGATCCTCACAATTAGGACACAAATTGAACATTAAATAAGCAAAAAAAATCCTAGTACAGTTACATGAGAATTATTTTTGTTAAAAACAGTTCGCCTTATAATATCTAGTTTAGTTAGTATAATGATTATATTTTTCTTTGATATGGAAAATTTAAGGTAAGGCATTTAAATTGAAAATTTGACACTTACGAACTATCAAAGATTTTAATCTTTCATCACCTGCCATTTAACAAAAATTAAATGAACGTTATGATAATAATACTCCTTATCAAGAAACAGTTATTTCACCAGTTGCTATGTTTAATTCACCATTGCTGATAAAGTTGATAGCAATGGTAGGATTAAAATAACGTTAACTTCTTGACAGGTGCAAAGCTTTTACGATACAGATGATTAATACCGTGTTGTTCGATTGCCGCTAAATGTGCTTTGGTCGGATAACCTTTATGCTTAGCCAGGCCATATTGTGGATACAACTTATCAAGCTCAACCATTTCACGATCACGAGTAACTTTAGCCAAAATTGAAGCTGCACTGATTTCTGCAACTAATAGGTCGCCTTTCACTACGGCTTGTGTTTGAACGCCAAAATTAGGACAACGGTTTCCATCGACTAACACAAAATTGGGTTTAATAGATAACCCAGTTACAGCACGCTGCATTGCTAGCATAGTGGCATGTAATATATTTAATTTATCGATTTCATCCACTGAAGCGCGGGCAATATTCCACGCTAAAGCATCTTGTTTGATTATGTCAAACAGTTGTTCTCGCTTTTTTTCAGTCAATTTTTTAGAGTCAGTTAAGCCTTTAATTGGCTTGTTTGGATCTAAAATGACGGCAGCAGTAACAACATCGCCACAAAGTGGACCACGCCCGACTTCATCGACACCAGCAATTAATGTGGCATCTGGATAGGTAAATTCTAACAACAATGTGCATCCCCTAATACATCAAGTACTGCTTTAGCTGCTTGCTCATCGGCATTACAACGGATTTGTTTATGCAAAGATAAAAATGTTTGTTTTAGCTCAGTATTATCACCCTCTAACAAGGCAATAATGTGATTAGCGATATTTTCAGGTGTGCAATCTTGCTGTAATAACTCTGGGACCAGCGCTTTACCAACTAAAATGTTAGGTAAAGAGACATAAGGTGTTTTAATTAATTTTTTAGCGAGCCAAAAGGTGAAAGGTTTCATTTTATAGCCTACAACCATAGGACATTTGGCTAACATACATTCTAGTGCCACAGTACCAGAGGCTAAAATTGCCGCATCGCTAGCAATCATTGCTTCACGGGCATGACCGTCTAATAATTGTATGTCAAGTTGTGGTGCAACTTCTGCTTTAATCTGTTCAAACTCTTTTCGTCTTTTTTTATTCACTAATGGTACAACAATATGTAAATCAGGATAACGTTGACGTAATAGTTGCGCAGCTTCTAAAAAAGGAGTCGATAATAATGTCACTTCTGCATGTCGACTACCGGGTAATAAAGCTAAACAACGGCAATTTAGTGGCACATCTAATTGTTGACGCATTGTCGTTTGATCTGGATTAAGTGGAATATCATCAGCCATCTTATGACCAATAAAGCGACAAGGCACATCAAATTTATCATAAAAGGTTTTTTCGAATGGTAAAAAAGCCAAAATGAGATTGGTATTACGTTTTATTTTGAAAACCCGTTTTTGCTTCCAAGCCCAAACGGAAGGGCTAACATAATGAATCGTTTTAATACCGGCTTGTTTTAATTTACCCTCTAAGGAAAGATTGAAATCGGGCGCGTCAATACCGATAAATATATCGGGGTTAAGTTCAATGAGGCGTTTGCTGATATCTCGGCGAATAGATAAAATACGACGTAATCGTCCCAATACTTCAACAATCCCCATAACTGACAATTCATCCATTTCATACCAAGCTTGACAGCCTTCGGCTTGCATTTTAGGACCAGCAATACCAACAAATTCAATATTGGGATGATAATTTTTTAGCGCACGAATCAATCCCGAACCAAGAATATCGCCAGAGGTTTCTCCAGCGACTAAGGCAATGGTTAATGGTTTATTGGTCATTAACGGATAATGCCACGCGTTGAACGGGCAAAAAAGTCAACAAATAGTTGGGTTTCAGGATATTGTTCGGCAATGGTTGCAATTTCAACTTTAGCTTCATCCAACGTTAAGCCATTTCGATAAAGGACTTTGTAGCTATTGCGAATCGCTTGTAAGGTCTCTTTGCTAAACCCTCTACGCTTCAAGCCTTCATAATTTACGCCATGAGGAGTTGCATGATTGCCTTGGGCAATAACATAAGGAGGAACGTCTTGCGCAACGCCAGAACAACCACCGACCATAACATGCGAGCCAATCACACAAAATTGATGAACAGCTGTCATGCCACCAATAATGACATAATCGTCTAATTGTACATGTCCTCCTAAAGTAGCGTTATTTGCTAAAATACAGTGATTACCAATATGACAATCGTGTGCAACGTGAGCGTTAATCATCAATAAATTATCACTACCAATACGAGTTAACTCGCCACCTTGAACTGTACCACGGTGAATAGTGACGCTTTCGCGAATCATATTGCGATCGCCAATTTCGGTGCGCGTCGGTTCGCCACGATATTTTAAATCTTGGTTTACTTCACCAATTGAGACAAATTGATAAATGTGGTTATCTTTACCAATTTTGGTGTGACCGTTGATGACAACGTGTGATTTTAAAAATGTTCCGTCACCAATTTCAACATTTTCACCAATAAAACAAAAAGGACCAATTTTGACGTTATCGCCGATTTTAGCACCTTTTTCAATGACTGAACTTGGGTGTATTTCTGTTGCCATAGTGTTTCCTTAAAACAATTTGGAATATGTAAAATACCAAATATTATTTACGAGCACACATCATTTCTGCTTCGCAAACTAACTTACCATCAACAGTTGCAACACCATGGAATAGTGCTATACCACGACGCTCTTTAATATATTCAACATCCAATACAAGTTGATCACCTGGTACGACAGGACGTTTAAACCGTGCTTTATCAATTGAAGCAAAATAATAGAGCTGACCTGGTGATAACTCATCAATACTTTTGAATGCGAGTATTCCTGTTGCTTGAGCCATTGCTTCTAAGATCAAAACGCCAGGAAAAATAGGTTTATTTGGAAAGTGTCCCTGGAAAAATGGCTCATTCACAGTGACATTTTTTATCGCTTTTAATGTTTTACCTTTTTCGTAACTAATTACTCGATCAACCATTAAAAATGGATAACGATGAGGTAATAAACTGATGATTTCTTCAACATCAAGGGCATTAAGTTCGGTAGTCAAAATAGCTATCCTTATACATTATTTACTATAAATTTTTTACATTATAACTGAGGATACCGCTTTCACTCAAGGATGATTTAATTTTCGGCAAATTGCTTATCCTAGTTTATTATCAGTACATTAATATAAATTTATTAAATAAATGATTTGTAAACACTATATTATCATGTTAAATCATATATAATAGCTAAAATAATTAGCTAAATAGTTTATAACTTGGAGAAGTAGAATGAAATCATTGATTAAAATGACCTTAGTCAGCAGCGCAATTGTATTAGCATTAGCTGGTTGTGATGATAAAAAGTCATCCCAAATAACAATTTCAACTGATGCACAAAAAGAAGCGTATGCATTAGGTTCTTCGTTTGCAACATACATGAAGACAAACTTAGAACAAAATGAAATTAAACCAGACCAAGAATATTTAATTAGTGGTTTTAATGAAACATTCCGAGATGCATCTCAACTTTCGAAAGATGATGTTAAAACTATTTTAGATGCGTTTGGTAAACGAATTCAAGAAGAAAGCAAAGCACGTTTTGAAAAAGAAAAAACTGAAAATACAGCTGCCGGTGACAAATTCCGTGAAGAATTTGCTAAACAAGATGGTGTTAAAAAAACTAAATCTGGATTGCTTTATCAAATTCTTGAAGAAGGTTCAGACCGTCATCCAACAGCTGAAGATACCGTTATTGTTCACTATACAGGTACATTAACAGATGGACGTAAATTTGATAGTTCTTATGATCGCGGCGAACCAGCTACCTTCCCTCTTAATGGTGTTATCAAAGGTTGGACTGAAGGAATTCAATTGATCGGCGTGGGTGGTAAAATCAAACTTGTTGTACCACCTGATTTAGCTTACGGTGACCAAAGTCTTCCTGGCCAAGAAGATAAAGCAGGGATCCAACCAGCATCCACATTAGTATTTGAAGTTGAATTGCTTGGTATTGATGGTGATAAAAATCAAGAATCTAAGCCATCTCAAAAACAATTAGAACAATCAGCTCAATAATTTGATTAGTTCATTAAGTTACACTCTTATTGTGATGGGTCCTGCTTATGGGACCCAATCTGCTTATTGTGCATATCAATTTGCACAAGTTTTATTATCTAGTACCCCTCATACCATCAAAAATATCTTTTTTTATTCAGATGGAGTTTATAATGGTAACCGCTATACCGATCCTGCCAGCGATGAGTTTGATTTAGTGTCTGCATGGCAGGAATTAGCAAAAACATACTCCTTAAGTTTAACTGTTTGTGTTGCAGCAGCACAGCGACGCGGTGTTATCAAAAAAAATCTTGCAGATCATTTTCAATTAACTGGCCTTGGCGAATTAAGTGAATCAATTGCCACTACAGATCGCACTATTCAGTTTTAAGATTAAGGATTCAAATGAAAAAAGTAGCAATTATGATTAGCTCACCACCTCATGGAACGGCCAAAGGTCGCGAAGCACTTGATATCACATTAGCCACCTCAGCTATTAACCATATTTCTGTTTTTTTTGTTGATGATGGCGTATTTCATTTGTTACCTAATCAGCAACCAGATCAAATTTTAATGCGCGATTATATTGCAACTTTCAATATGCTTGAGCTTTATGATATTGATGATGTATATGTATGTGAATCTTCACTTAAATCAAGAAACCTAATGCAGCTACCTCGTAATATCCCTAGTAAACTAACCAATAATCAGTTATTAACTCAATTATTAACCATTCAAGATGTAATATTACGATTTTAATTTTATATTGAATTACAAAATCTCATACTACAACAATAGATTTGATATCTAAACAAAAAACATTCAGAAAAAGCATTGATTTTTTTATTTTTGTTTTTTAACAAAATAACCAATTTTTCATAAAAGATACATTTTCGCGTTGATAGATAGACTAATGGAATTTCCGTAAGATTAAAGCAAATAAATAATCCACTCTATTTTTATTATGCTTAAATAAAGTGGATTATAATTCATTTAATTTAGTTTTTATTTTATTAAACTAGAATAATTTCTTCATTTGATCGGCAATTTTTTCGGCCTGAGTACCGACAACAATTTGTGCACCAGTCTTACCTAACTTAATCACGGCCATTGCACCTAGCGCTTTAGCCGCTTGTTCATCAATAAGATCAGAATCATTAACGCCTAAACGTAAACGTGTAATACAAGAGTCAATGTTGGTTAGATTCTCTTTACCACCTACAACGGCTAAATATTGTTCAGCAAGTTTTGTTGTATCTATATTGCCTTGTACTGATTTTGTCATTTCACTTTGTGTTGAATCTACCTCATCTTCACGACCCGGTGTTTTAAGATTAAATTTAACAATTACAAAGCGGAATGTGGCATAGTAAATAATAAAGAAAACTAAACCTTGAAGTATAAGCATATACCAATGTACTGCAAGTGGATTGCTTGATTGTAGTAACATATCGGTTAACCCTGCGCTGAAACCAAACCCACATATCCATTGCATTGAAGCGGCAATAAACAAAGAAATACCTGTTAAAACGGCATGTAATAAATAAAGTACTGGTGCAACAAACATAAATGCAAATTCTAGCGGTTCAGTAACACCAGTCAAGAATGCCGCAAATGAAGCAGCTAACATGATTGAAGCCGTTTTATCTTTATTACCTTTTTTCGAGGTATGGTACATCGCTAATGCCGCACCAGGTAAACCAAACATCATAACAGGGAAAAATCCAGCTTGGTAACGACCAGTAATACCTACTGTTGCTAATCCAGCTTCAATTGATTTTTGCCCACCTAAGAAGTTAGGAATATCATTGATACCAGCAACATCAAACCAAAACACAGAGTTTAAAGCATGGTGTAAACCGACAGGAATAAGTAAACGGTTGAAAAATCCATAAAGACCAGCCCCTACAGACCCCAATTCTTTAATATATTTACCGAACGAAACAAGTGCATCATAGATAGTTGGCCAAATAAAATATAAAACAGCCGATATTAACAACATAACTATTGAGACAATAATAGGGACAAGTCTTTTTCCACTAAAGAAAGATAGTGCTTTATGTAATTCAACCTGACTAAAACGATTATAAAGTTCGGCTGCAATAATACCGACAAGAATACCAATAAATTGGTTATTTATTTTTTGGTATGCAGCTGGAACTTGTTCTAACCAGTCATCAGCTTTTGTATCAATACCATTAAATAGTGCAATCGAGCTAGGAGAAAGTAAAGTAGTAACCACTAAAAAACCGACTAAACCAGCTAGTGCGGCTGCACCGTCTTTATCTTTAGACATACCATAAGCCACACCAATAGCAAAAAGTATTGGCATATTATCAATAATTGCGCCGCCAGATTTAATTAAAAAAGCGGCGACAATGCTATTTTGCCCCCAACCATTAGGGTCAATCCAGTACCCTAAACCTAGTAGTATTGCAGCTGCAGGTAGTACTGCGACAGGTACCATCAGTGAGCGCCCAATACGTTGCAAGTAAGCTAAAATTCCCATAAGTTAACCTCATATATTTTTAAGGGCATATAAAAAATGTCATAAAATTTTACATTTTTAAACGATGATAAGTAAGACTTCTTTATTTCACTCTATATTATTTTACTTCGCAAATTAATTATTACTTTTTTGTGACAAAAATCACTATATTTTTTGATTAATTGTCTTAATATAGTACAATTAATCCAACATATTTTACTTTTAAAAAAAAGAATTTATTTAATTATATCAAAAGAGGTGATATCTCATGAGACTTATTCCTTTAGACAATGCACAAGAAGTCGGTGCTTGGGTTGCACAGCGTATTGTTAATCAAATTAACCAATTTAAACCAACAGCAGATCGACCATTTTTACTCGGTCTACCAACCGGAAGCTCGCCGTTAGTCATGTATCAACAATTAATCAAACATTATAAAGCTGGTCATGTTAGCTTTAAACATGTCGTGACTTTTAATATGGATGAATATGTAGGCCTTCCTGAAGATCACCCTCAAAGCTATCACACATTTATGTACGAAAATTTCTTTAACCATATTGATATTGATAAAAACAATATCCATATATTAGATGGTAATGCGCCAGATATTGATGAAGAATGTCGTCAATATGAAGCAAAGATCAAAGCTTATGGCAAAATCAATATTTTTGTAGGTGGGGTTGGACAAGATGGACATATCGCATTTAATGAGCCGGGATCTTCGCTTTGCTCTCGCACCCGTATCAAAACATTAACTGAAGATACGCGCATTGCCAATTCTCGCTTTTTTGATAACGATACGAACCAAGTACCAAAGCATGCACTAACTATTGGTGTTGCAACTTTAATGGATGCTCAGGAAGTCATTTTATTAGTTTGTGGTCATAACAAAAGCTTAGCGTTACAAGCCGGTGTTGAAGGTAGTATTAATCATCTTTGGACGGTGACCGCACTACAAATGCATCCAGCATCAATCATTGTTTGTGATGAGCCAAGTACTGATGATCTTAAAGTGAAAACATTAAAATATTTTAAACAAATGGAAGCTGATAATCTTAAAGTAACCATTTTATAAAGGATAAATCAATGTACGCATTAACAAATTGTCGTTTTTATACAGGTTATGAAATTCTTGAAAATCACGCTGTCATTATCAACGGTGATAAAATTGCTAAAATCTGTAAACAAAGCGAATTACCTGCGGATATCAAGATTGAAAATTTACAAGGTGCAATTGTTGCACCAGGTTTTATTGATATCCAAGTCAATGGTTGTGGTGGTGTGCAGTTTAATGAAACGCTTGATGCATTAAGTGTTGAAACGTTAGAATCCATGCAAACCACAAATCTTATTTCTGGTTGTACTAGCTATTTGCCTACATTAATTACATCTACTGATGAGTTTATGATAAAGGCAGTTACAGTGATGCGTGAATATTTAGCCACGCATGCCAATCAAGCACTGGGTTTACATCTTGAAGGCCCTTATATTAGTCCAGAAAAGAAAGGCATTCATGACGAGAATATTATTCGCCAACCTTCACAAAAAATGATTGATTTTCTTTGTGAAAATGCTGATGTCATTAAAATTATCACTTTAGCACCAGAAAAAGTTGAAAGTCATTACATTAGGCAACTGGTTAATGCTGGGATTCATGTATCAGTTGGTCATTCTAATGGTCATTATGATGATTGTCGTCGTGGATTTAACGATGGTATTCGTTTAGGAACACATCTATTTAATGCCATGCCTTATATTTCTGGACGCGAACCAGGTGTAGTTGGTGCAATTTATGATGAACCAGAAGTTTATGTAGGTATTATTGCTGACGGTCAACATGTAAGTTGGGCAAATATTCGCAATAGTCACAAAATTAAACAAGATCATTTAATCTTAATTACCGATGCAATGCTACTTGCTGGCTCTAATTTAGAATCTGGTGTATTTGCAGGTAAAACCATTTATTACAAAGATGGTCGCTGTGTGGACGAAAACGGTACACTTGGTGGTTCGGCATTAACCATGATTGAAGCAGTAAAAAACGCTGTTGAATATGTAGGTATTGCATTAGATGAGGCGTTAAGAATGGCGACACTTTATCCAGCCAAAGCAATCGGTGTGGATAAAGACCTTGGTAGTATTAGCGAAGGGAAAATCGCCAACTTAGTTATTTTTAATCGTGATTTTACTGTCACTAAAACCATTGTAAATGGAGAAATACATCTTTAGAATGCAGATAGTTAATAAAAATATTGAGATGTAATATGTTATTTAATTATCTGAATTTAGTGGGAAATGCTGAGCTAATTAAACAACTTAATTATGCAATGATCTACCGTTTAATTGTTCAGCAAGCTCCTATTTCCCGTATACAACTGGCTGAAATGAGTCAATTAGCACCAGCCAGTATTACAAAAATTACTCGGCAATTATTAAAAAATCAGCTGATCAAAGAAGTTGATGCACAGCAATCAACGGGCGGGCGACCTGCGGTTTCCATTGAAGCTAAATTTGAGCATTATCAAGCTATTGCGGTGCAATTAAGCCGCTTTCATGTCACTATTGAACTTTTTGACTTGGGGTCTAAATGCCTAATATCCAAAAGAGATCCTCTTACTCATTTTACCGAACAGCAAGTACAAACATATTTAATCGCTTTAATTAAAGAATTCATACAGGAAAATATAAAAAAAATAAAGCAGTTAGTTGCAATATCTGTTGTGCTCCCTGGCTTAATTGATTCTGTTAATGGAATTGTCCGATATACACCACACATCCAAGTGAAAGAATGGGCTTTAGGAGAAGTACTACAAACGGAATTCAATGTATCTATTTTTTTGGGAAATGATATTCAAAGCCTAGCATTAGCCGAAAGTTATTTTGGGTCAACACAACATGTTGATGATTCCATTTTAATCCGTGTACACCGAGGTGTAGGCTCTGGCGTTATTGTTAATCAACAACTACTAACAAATCATAATCAAAGCGCTTGCGAAGTTGGACACATTCAAGTCGATGCATTAGGTGAACGCTGCCATTGTGGTAACTTCGGTTGCCTAGAAAACCGCGTAGTCAATAAAGCCATTGAAAGCCGAGCGAAGCAGATGATTGAGCAAGGTTATAGATCAAGATTAACAACAGATCACTGTGAGATTAATCATATCTGCCAATATGCTAACAAAGGAGATGAATTAGCAATAAAACTCGTCAAAGATGCGGGTGAAAACCTTGGCAGAGCAGTTGCAATTATGGTTAATATCTTCAATCCTCAACGAATCGTGTTAGCCGGTGAACTCACCAAGTCGCCCGAAATACTATTAAATGCAGTCAATAGTGCATTAAATGCTCAAAGCTTAGAAGATTTACGAAAAAATCTGACTATTACTTGCTCATCACTTAATGATAGATCGGCAATAGGAGCATTTGCACTAGTGCAGCAAGCTTTATTTAATGGCTCATTATTAATGACATTGTTGGACGATAAAGAACAGTAATCGATTATTATAAATAATAAAGCCCGACCAATCGGGCTTTGCCATTTTATGTTTAATTTAGGCTAAAATGCGTAACATTCTTCGTAATGGTTCAGCCGCACCCCATAATAATTGGTCACCAACAGTAAAGGCAGATAAATAATCTTTACCCATATTAAGCTTACGTAATCGGCCAACTGGTGTAGTTAAGGTACCTGTTACTGCGGCTGGTGTCAGCTCTCGCATGGAAATATCACGATCATTTGGCACGACTTTTACCCAATCATTATGAGCAGCAAGCAGTTTTTCAATTTCAGGCACACTGATATCTTTTTTCAATTTAATCGTAAATGCTTGGCTATGACAACGCAATGCGCCAATTCGAATACACAGCCCATCTACAGGAATAACTTGACTGGTACCTAAAATTTTATTGGTTTCTGCTTGTCCTTTCCATTCCTCTTTGCTTTGGCCATTATCAAGCGCCTTATCGATCCAAGGAATTAAACTACCCGCTAATGGCACACCAAAGTTATCAGTAGGCAAACTACCATCACGCATTTTTTGGGTCACTTTTCTCTCAATATCTAAAATAGAAGAATGCGGATTTTGTAACTCTTTGGCAACCTCAGCATTTAGCATGCCCATTTGAGTAAGCAGTTCACGCATATGGCGCGCACCACCACCTGAAGCCGCTTGATAAGTTGAAACCGAAACCCAATCAACAAGATTTTCAGCAAATAAACCACCGAGAGACATTAACATTAAGCTCACAGTACAGTTACCACCAACAAAGGTTTTAATACCTTTATCTAAAGCAGCATCAATGTTAGCTTTGTTCACTGGGTCGAGCACGATAATTGCATCATCAGCCATACGTAATGTTGATGCTGCATCAATCCAATAACCTTGCCAGCCCGTTGCACGTAGTTTTGAATAAATCTCGGAGGTATAATCCCCACCTTGGCAAGTAACAATAATATCTAACGCTTTTAATGCATCAATATTATCTGCACTTTGTAATGTGCCTGTTTTACCGCCAAAATTAGGAGCAGCTTGACCTGCTTGAGAAGTAGAAAAGAAAATAGGATTGATATAATCAAAATCGTGTTCTTCAACCATACGTTGCATAAGAACAGAACCTACCATTCCACGCCAACCGACAAAACCAACATTTTTCATATTTTATTTCCAAAAGTAGATATTATAAAAAGATATTTTCACTATTAAAGCAAAATATCTTCATAAAACAAGTCAGATAAGAATTATTTTTGTAGGCAGGGCTTTAATAACATGGTGTTATATATTGAAAGATAAAATAACCACAATAACCAGTAGAAAAACGAATCATCATCTGCAACTAAATACCACTTCTAGAAATTTTTATTTACTATGTTAATATATTGATTAATTTTATTTATTGAAATGATAAGGTTACTAGTTGACTTATTTATAACAGCTTATATGTGCCTAACGTATTTCTTAATTGGATTATTTCTGAGTCCATGTAGGTACATAAAGAGTAAAAAAGTTGTATGTTTTGTTGGGTGTCTTATTCCCCCTTTATTTATCATATAAAATATTGCCTTCTTTCTTTAATGGAATATTAGATGAGGTTTCTGAATTTACACTGATCATCTTATTGGGTTTTAGGTTTTGTCAGTATTATGACATTTGTTTCGTTTATTCTAACTTATCAAATGAATAAACGTAAAGCAAAACGATTAAACGAAGAACATAATAAAAGCCACAGAAGAGCAATAAAGAAATAAGATAGAATAAGATAGAAAAAAATAAAAAAACTTAAAAAATAATCTTTATTTGTTGCCAAAACAGCTCTATCTTTAAAAAAGGTAAATTTGTTGCCTAAAAAACAAAATTACCTCATTAAAATAACTTGTTAAATACTATAATTGGATTGATTAGATTGTCTAAAATTCCTCTTTTTGGCTTTTATTATCAATTATTGAGGCCATGTTATAGTGTTCTATGCCTTGTACAGATGTTTCAATTATTTCTGGTAATAAATCGCTTAAATTATCTTCATCAGTTCTTAACATAAAGGTTGTTAATAACATCGGCACATTTACACCAGTAATGATTTCTATATTAGGATATTCAGCAATCAGATTGACTAAAATATTAAATGGTGTTCCACCTTTTAAATCAACAAAACATAAAACGTTTGAGCTTTCATGTATTAAATTTTCTAGCTTTTGTTCAATCTGCTGTTGAAAATCATCTAACGATTGACCCATTGAAAAGGGTACGGCTTCACACAGAGTTTGTTTGCCACATATCATTTCAGTCGTTTCAATTAAACTATTAGCCGTTATGCCGTGAGTACTTACTAATACTGCAATCATACACGACTCCTTTTAGTAATCTAAGCAACGATAATAACGACGAATTGACATTGGATGACGATTTAAGTGCTCAATATATGCGTCAATACGATTATTAATGGCTCGGAAAACAAATGGGGAAAGATTACCCCGATATTTTTCAGAGATACCTGGCAATTCGTAATCTTTAGTATCAATAATGGTATAATTACCACAAATCTGAGGTAGGAACTTTGCAACTCTTTCACTTAATGGGCGCTGAGTATCTTCACCAACATAAACAGTAACAGCAGTATCACGATCGATAACTTCTAATGTTCCATGGAAAAACTCAGCTGATTTAATGGACTTTGAGCGTAACCAGTGTTGTTCTTCCCAATAACACATAGCATGTGAGTAAGTTGCTCCCCATTGATTACCCGACCCTATAAAATAATGCATTGTATCATTATGATGTTTATCGGCAACTTCTTGTCCAAATTTATCTGCTTTTTTTGCAACAGCAACAATGTTTTTTGCAAAATGATGATCCATTTGTCCATAAAAATCATCATAATCCGGAAATTCACCCGCTAAATACATTAGACGGTCAGCAGTCATAAAGAATTTTAATTGTTCATTCATTGGATAAGAAATAACATGATGAACCATTTTACCTAATGGTGAATTCGCTTTACCCAAAAATGCCAAAACAGTTGCACCTATTTCTTTTTGGATTTTATCGATTGCGTCAACCACTTCTTGAGTGGAACCTGTTACTGATGAGATAATAATTAACGTATTTTTAGTTATGCGCTTATTACCAGTTACTAAATATTCAGCTGCATGTTGAACAAAAGTCTCAATTGCTGATTTTTCTTTCATGTGGATAACCGCTTGCATGGAAGATGCATAAGTGCCACCAATACCTAACCAACATACATTGCTATAGCCACGCTGGTGGATATTATCAATAAAATCATTAATCTTTGGACGTAAAGCTAATGCGCCATTCATACTGTCTAGTTCTTTTTGTTCATCAAATTTTCTCATTTTATAATCCTCTTAATTTTAGATTTAGTTATTTGGTCAAATTCTGGGTATGTTGATTTCTCAAGATTATGACCTTTTAACTGTGATACCTGATAACTTAACAAGTGAATGGGCACTGTCATAAATAATGAAGTTAACAATTCATCACATTCAATATTTAGGCAAAAATCTGTTGTTTTTAAGCTACTTGTATTTTGAGAGTAAATAGTTAAAACATTTGGAACATATTGATTCAAAAATTCTTTTAAAGTTTCCGCTCTTTGTACTAATCGCCCATGTGGTTCAATAAAAATAATACAGTCGTCAGTATGTAGACCTAGGTATGGACCATGCATATATTCTTCCAGCTCTTTACCAAAAGCCGTATTTCGCACTGTTTCTGTAAATTTCGTTTCGCCTTCCCTAGCTACACCATAAGTTGCACCATAACCAATGAGAATGACTCTTTGGGCATGATAAAAAAGATCTTGATATCTATTAACCCAAATTTTTGATTGTTTTATAATTTGTGGAAGCGATTGTGTAATATTGCGCATTTGTTCAAACAAATCGTCAAACTGTTTCTGGTTTATACGCTCTGTTTTTGTGCCAATAACAAGTGTAATTAACATTAAATCAAGAATAGTCACACTATAACCAACACTGACATAAGGCATTTCTTCAATAGGCATACCCATGGATAACACATGGTTGCTTACCTTATATAATGGACTTTTCGGATTGCTAGTAAGGGTGTAGATAGTTTGATTATTATTAACAAACTGTTCAACCAAATAAATGGTTGAATAACTTTCTCCTCCTTGTGAAATAGCAAAATACAAGGTATTTGGATCATTATAGTACAAATAGTTAGCAGCCATTGATGGATCTTCAATATAGACGGGCACCTTTAATAATTTACTCATAAAAGGCCTTGCACCATAAGCGGCATTAGCACTTGAACCTGTTGCAAATATAACAATTGCGTTAAGTTGTTTAACTTTACTTAAATCAATGGTATTGCCAAATAATGTTTGATAGTTATCTAAAATATTTTGATAATATTCAGGTTCTAATGCGACATAATCTGCGATACTTTTCATTTTTTTCTCCTTACTAGCCTAATAACCCACTCCAAGCTCCCAAAATACCAATAGCAGCAATTAATAAGAGAATCCAATGGGCTTTAATCCCTTTTTTGACTAACACAAAGATAAATAGTGTAAAAAGTAAAGGTAAGATTTGCGGTATAACACCATCAAAAATATCTTGTAAAGATGAAGCATTAGTTCCTGAACCTAATTTTAATGGCATATTTAATATCACCATGGTGGCAACCATAGCCCCAACTACACAAAGTCCCAAAACTGATGCACCATAGGATAATTTATCCATTAATCCAGTCTTTTGAACTTTTTCAATAAACGATGCACCAATGTTATATCCGATTAATAAACCAAAATAACGTGTTAACATTGCAGGAATATTGAAAATTAATAAAAATAAAAGAGGACCTAAAATATTACCTTCAAGTGCTAAAGAAGTACCTATTCCGGTCGCTATGACACGTAGTGTTCCCCAGAAAAATGAATCACCTAAACCACTTAATGGTCCCATTAACGCTATTTTGACGTCATTAATAGAGCTTTTATCAAAATTACTATCTGTCGCATTTTGTTCTTCCATGGCAATAGAAATTCCTAAAGGAAAAGTAATTAACCATGGTGTAATATTGTAGAATTCTAAATGCCGTTGATAAGCATCCGTTAATGCTTCTTTGTTATTGCTGTAAATTTTCTCTAAAGCAGGACGCATAGAATAGGAATAACCTAAGTTCATTTGTCGTTCATAATTCCATGACCATTCAGCAGTAAAAGATCGCCAAAACGTGCTTGTTAATTCTTTTTTAGTTATTAATTTAGAATTCTTCATTTTCATAATTGATCTCCTGTACACCTAACGTGTTGCCAGTATTATTATTTAACCTTTGATTGCCATCTTCTGTTACGTCTTTTTTTCCATTAAATGCGGAATAACCTGTCAAAATTAGAGCAATACACGCACCGAAGATGGCCACTCCAGTAACAGGCACTTTCATATAAACAGCCAAAGCAAAACCAAGAACAAAGAACGTTGCATTGGTTTTTTTTATCATTATTTTCATTAACATAGCAAAACCAAACGCAGGTAATAAGCCCGTTGCGATACCTAAACCATCTATAATAAATTTAGGAATCATTTCTAATAAGTCATTGATCGCCGAGCTGCCAAATAGATAAGATAATCCTACAACTAAACCAATTGGAAGATTAACAGAAAAGAATCCACCTAATAGATTCATTCGGTCCATACCTTTACCATTACCTTCACATGCGTATTGATCGGCTTTATGAACAAAATAAGGAAGGATAAAAAGAAAGCATAAATTTTTAACTAATAAAACAAATGAAGCAATAGGAATACCTAGCGTTAAAGCTATTTCCGTACTTTTACCTGCACCTATTGCAAAGGCGGTACCTAAAATACTCCCTGAGATAATTTCAGGGGGAATAGAGGCTCCAATAGAAAACGATCCAACAAAAGCTAATTCTAATGTTGCTCCAATAATAATGCCTTGTGTGATGTCTCCCATGACTAAACCAACCAAGGTACAAGTTACTAATGGTCTTGATAACATTGATGAACCTAAAAGGTATTCACTATTGGCTAACATCGCAACCAAAGCTAATAGAAATGCAGTTAATTCGATACTCATTTTTTGTATCCTCTAAACTATTTTTGAAATTTTTGCTTTGATTCACTTGGGATTTGCTGAATGTAAACATCAACACTATCTTGTTGTAATCTCGTTAATAAATCTACCTCGAGAGCAGTTAGATTGATTGTTTTAGAATAATTTTTAGTTCCTTCACGTGGTTTAGTTCCACCTAAATTGAGGCTTGTTATTTTACCGTGTGTGTTTCGTATTAATTTTTCAGCATCAGCAACAGACTCAACAACTATTAGCATTTGATATTTATCCGTTATACCTGAGTTAATGGCTGCAATGCTATCATCTATTGACTTCATTACTAATTTTGCATGTTCAGGTTTAGCTAAACGGATAGCTGACTTACGTAACTCATCATTTGCAACGATATCATTAGCAACTAAAATGGTATTTGAGCCAACATTTTCGAACCATGAAACAACAATCTGACCATGCAATAATCGGTGATCAACACGTAATAATTTAATCATTGGTATACCTCCTAGGTAAAATCGACTACATATTTAGTATTGCAAGCAAATTTATACTCAATAGCAATCGGCTCGCTATTAATATCAAAATAGTGATTAGAAATTTTAAATAATGGGTCGTTGAAGTTGCATCGTAATTGTTTAGCTAATTCAGCATTGGCTACAATTAATTGTAAATTTTGTACTAATTTATCTACTTTTTTCTTTCCAGAATTAGTAATTTCAAGCGCTGATAAAATTTTTATTATCGACATTTTAAAGTCTGGAAAATGGTTCAAAGGTAATAAAAAAATTTCTTTAACTACATTGTTTTTAGCAACTTCTAAAAAACTAATATAATAGATGAGTTCAGATGGTTTTATTTTTAGTAATTGGCTATAGTAACTTCCAGCTTGTCTTAGATAAGATTCTTTTATGATTTTCTTATAATTGTAATAAATATGAGGTTTAATAATTCCGGTCATATTTAGAATGGTTTTTGTAGAAAGTGTTGGAGCAATAAACAAACCAACACCTTTTTTCCTAACTACCATATTTTTATCAACTAACAGATCAATAGCTTTTCGGATGGTTGTTCTACTTACATTATAATCTTTTTGTAATTGCCCTTCTGGGGGTAATTCTGATCCTACTCCATATTGCCCGGTGTTAATTTGCTCCATTAAATGAGCAGCTATTTTTTCAAATAAACTCATTTAGTTTTCCTTGTACTTGAAAATATTGTGAGCAGATAAATGATATCTAAATTTATTTCCTACTAAATATTGAACGGTATGCTCAAAAGGCTGAAAATTAACATCGAAACTGTAACTTGATACCTTATAAATCGGCGTACCTTCGACCACTTGTAAATTCGTTGCTTTATCCCCAGTTGCTATCTGGTAAATAATTTCTTCACGACCATGACTTGGAACAAGGTGATAATGATCTTTCAAAAATTGATAGAGAGAAACATTATTTAAATCTACTTGGTCTAAATGTTGGAATTTTTCGGATGATAAATAGGTGATTTCATAAGATAGAGGAATTGTACTCAATAAACGTTGCCTTATAATTCTAATTAATTGTTCATTTGAACCAAAAAATGTTCTTAGCTCTACTGGCATTTTTATAATTTTATTAGTAAGGACTTTTATTTTGATTTGAGTATTATCATCTTTTTTGACTTCTTCACTAAATGAAGACATTTTTAACATATTTATCTCAAAGACTTTACTGTACTCTAAATTTTTTTCATTTTGAGATAAATAACCTCCCATTATTAAATCATTTAATGCTTTTCTCACTGTTGTACGACTAACATTGAAGTGTTCGGCAAGTCCTCTTTCTGTCGTTATCTTCTTAATAACAGATGGATTTGCTTTAATTTGTTCTTCAACATAAGTTTTAGCAGCAACATCACGATATTCCAAAAACATTTTCCTCATATTTTTTGGATTCTTTTATTCAAAAGATGTATCTGAATCTACATAATAATCACCAAAAAATAAATAAAAAAATACAGGTTGTTAATTTTTAGTTCCAGAATTGTTGCCTTGATCACAATTTTTGTTATGAAGGATAATTAAGGTAAAAATAAGAAATGGTAGAGCTAAATAATCGTTATAGTTGAAATTTATAGAAAAAAGGTAAACAATCGTTTTAATTATTTATTATGGCTGTTAGCGATGAATTAATTGTTTAGAAGACAATAAAAAAGCCCACTAGGATAAAGCAGGCTTTTTTATTTAAAATTGGTCGGCGAGAGAGGATTCGAACCTCCGACCCACTGGTCCCAAACCAGTTGCGCTACCAAGCTGCGCTACTCGCCGTTAGATGTTCTTTGCATTCTATAAATGGGGTGGCTAATGGGATTCGAACCCACGACAACTGGAATCACAATCCAGGGCTCTACCAACTGAGCTATAGCCACCATAGAATCAGGACGAGATATTACGCATAAAAAATAATATTGTCCAGTACAATTTAAAAAAAATACGCCGACTGGTCATATAAAAAGCGCCAAGAGTATAAAATTTGATATCTCCCAATGCCGATTTAATATGACCATTTTTAATGCCAATATTATCTTCTAAATAAATAATCCGATTATTATTAGCAATTTTAATTTAATTTTACTTATGTCTACTAACATTTTTGCTTAAATATTCTTTTTGCTATAAATCTTTTTATTACTTCAAGTCTAGCATTTGCATCATCACTAACCACACCTATAGTTGAGGTAATAGATAGTCCTACAATAACTATTCTAGGGGTAGATCCCTGTCAATTTTCATTAAATTATGAGAACCATATGCAACAAATGCAAAAATATTGGCATTGTTTAAGTAACAGCCGGTAAGAATTCAAATTTTACCAAATTTATTTTGGTCATATCACTTGTTGTTTCATTTTTTATCTCCATATTCTATCTATTAAGCAATATTAGATTGTGAAATATTTTTACACTATTTCAATATAGTAAATTTAGTCATCAGAAACGGTTCAAAATATGTAATATTTTAGTAAAATAACCTGACTTTTTTTAATTATTGCAATAATGTAAAGACCTAAAATTAAATGACAATGGCGACTGCAATTATGATAAATATTTTATTAATTGATGATGATATTGAACTATCACAAATGCTTAGTGAATATTTGACTAATGAAGGTTTTAATATCAAAAGTGTTTATTTGGGTAAAGATGGTATTGATGAAGCACTATCAGGTAAATATCGCGCAGCAATTTTAGATGTGATGCTACCAGATATTAATGGCATTGATGTTCTTAAAAGCATCCGTCAACAATGTAATATGCCAGTGATTATGTTAACAGCAAAAGGCGATAATATTGATCGAGTTTTAGGGTTAGAATTAGGTGCTGATGATTATATTCCTAAACCTTGTTATCCCCGTGAATTATTAGCAAGATTACGTGCTGTTTTACGACGTTTTGATGAACGTTCAGTTGAAATAGTTGATGATAAAAAATACCATTTTAATGGTTTGACGTTAGATCTACCACAACGATTATGTACTTGGAATGGACAAGTTATTGACTTAACTTCAACCGAATTTAATTTATTAGTTTTATTGGTAAAGTATAGTGAGCGTGTGGTAACCAAGGAAGAATTGTCAGAAATTGGGCTTGGTCGAGCTCGAGAACTTTATGATCGTAGTGTTGATGTTCATATCAGCAATATTCGTCAAAAATTACATCAAGTTGCACAAAATGATGTAACAATTGAAACGATTAGAGCGGTCGGTTACCGTATTCGTTAACAACCTAATAGGCTTGATATGAATCGTCGATTATTTTGGAAAATACTCATTATATTTGGAGTTATTTTCTATCTTACTTTCCAATTAACCTGGATTGCATTTTCTATTTATGTAGAAAATAAAAATCAAAGATTCCTTAATCATATGCCGACAAAAGTCGATATGATTGCCCAGTTATTACATGTTGCAGGTGAAGATGAAACACTTAATTTTATAGCACATATGCCTGAGCGAGAAAGAGTTTTATTGTCAATAAAATTAGTTTCTCCACTAAATGATCAAGTTAATATTTTGACAGATGAGTTAGAAACACCAACTTATGCTTATCAACGCATGGCTGTAGCACCTGACGGAACACTTTATTCTGTTTCATTTAAGGAAGATAAGGATGAGCGTGGTAGAAAAGCATTGTTCAATATGCCAATGCTAATTGTGTTAATGGGAATATGTGTTGGTCTTGTTTTTAGTCTTTTTTTAGCATGGAATTTAACTAGGCCAATGAGGCTATTAAGACAAGGTTTTTTCAGAGTATCTCAAGGCGATCTTTCGGTCAGATTATTCAATAAATTAAAACCTCGCCGCGATGAGTTAAGTGAGCTAGGTAAAGATTTCGATATGATGGTTGAGCAACTTAATATCTTGATCTCTGATCGTCAATCTCTCCTTCATGATGTTTCTCATGAGCTTAGAACGCCACTTGCTCGTTTACAGCTAGCAATTGGACTTGCTCAACAAAATAAACAAAATATTGATACGGCTTTGGCTAGAATAGCGTTAGAATCAGAACGATTAGATCAATTAATTGGTGAAATTCTAAATTATTCTCGTGCTGAAATGAATAATCGTACTGATGAATATTTTGACTTAAAAGACTTAATAAGAGTAGTAATCAACGATGCTAACTATGAGGCTAATCATCAATTAATTGATGTACATTTCATTTCATCATCTATTACTCATTCAATTGTTAAAGGTAATTCAGAACAGATACGCCGCGCTGTTGAAAATATTATCCGTAATGCCATTCGCTTTTCCAAAGCTGAGCAAGCAGTAGAGGTTTCATTAAAAGAAACAGGCAAGTATTTGCAAATTGAAGTTAAAGACCGTGGACCAGGTGTTGAAGCAAATAAATTATCTAGTATTTTTGAACCATTTGTCCGAATTCAATCTCCACAATTAGGCAAAGGTTATGGTTTAGGGTTAGCAATTGCTAGAAAGACTGTCATTATGCATAACGGTACTATCCAAGCAAATAACCGTGATGGTGGTGGACTTGTTGTGACAATACGTTTACCTTATTGGAGAAAACGTTAATAATAAAAATAGATTAATAACAATCAGTATTAACTGTTAATACATACTCTTTAACTAATCCTTCCAGCTTGATTTTATCGTGACCCGTAAAATTTAAGTTTTTCATAATAGCATTTGGATCGCTTTCTAATATAGCTTTATATTGTGCAATATATTGGCTAGCGATCGGTTTGTATGACCAGTGCCATTCTTCCGGTTGATATCCTCCTTTTCTTCCATCATTAAATGCTTGGCAAAACCCATATTTAGGAAGATTTTCTTGCAGCCATTTATAAAGAATTATGCCTTTTTTATCATATCTAAAATATTCTGAAGAAACACTCGTAATATCGATATCTGTACCCCAATGATGGCGAGATGTACCTGGCATTGATGAATATTTTAAGATCTGTTTCGCTATTTTTTGCGGATCATCGAGCTTAGCAGACAATGCATCCCATTTCCGCTGCCAAATACCATTTTGGTAAGTGTAACTCCTCGTTGCGCTTACTACGATAAAAGGAATGTCTGGATGAACTTTTTTAAAGTCATTATAAGCCTTTATAAGTTGTCCAGTTGGCTCTTTCTGCAGGTACATGCCTTTTTTATTAACAGGCAATATAGTTGAGTCCAATGCGATAAAATCACCGTCTTTTTTTTCATCAAACTGCCCGATCAATTTATTTAATGGGATTTGTTTTGCCATAGTAAAAGTAGAAAATAGAAGTAACGCTAAGTTTAAAGCCAAAATGCCAATTTTTTTAAATATTATGGATTTTTTCATCTTTTGGTTATTGCCAATATTCTATTAGCCAGATTAAGTTAAAAACAGTATAATCCTTTTCTTAAAAATTGAAATAGCCATAATGTGTAAAAACGAGGCCTTATGTTAACACCATCTACATCTAACACGTCTGTTAATTGTTCAGGCGCTACAAATAAAATGAATCTTAATACAACTAATCTTCCAAACGAAAAAATAAATTTACTCAATTTTACACGCCAGCAATTAAGAGAATTTTTTATTTCGCTTGGCGAAAAGCCTTTTCGAGCCGATCAAGTGATGAAATGGATTTATCATTTTGGGATAGATGATTTTGATCAAATGACCGATATTAATAAAAAGTTACGTGAGCAACTAAAAACTTTAGCTGAAGTTAAAGCACCAATGATTGCAATGGAGCAACGCTCATCAGACGGCACAATTAAATGGGCACTTGATGTTGGAAATAATCAAATGATTGAGTCTGTTTATATTCCTGAGCGTGATCGTGCAACATTATGTGTTTCATCACAAGTTGGTTGTGCATTAGCGTGTAAATTCTGTTCCACAGCTCAACAAGGATTTAATCGAAATTTAACTGTCTCTGAAATTATTGGTCAAGTATGGCGCGCATCAAATGCCATTGGTGTAACCGGTAAACTGGCTGATAGGCCTATCACCAATGTTGTTATGATGGGGATGGGAGAGCCACTACTTAATTTATCTAATGTGGCACCAGCTATGGAAATCATGTTAGATGATTTTGGTTATGGTTTATCAAAAAGACGTGTAACACTATCAACGTCAGGAGTTGTTCCCGCTTTAGATAAACTAGCTGGTATGATTGATGTAGCATTAGCAATCTCACTCCATGCACCAAATGATACTATTCGCAGTGAAATTATGCCAATAAATGAAAAGTATAACATGGCAATGCTACGAGATTCTATTTTACGCTATCTTTCTACTTCAAATGCCAATCATGGTAAAGTAACAATTGAATATGTATTACTTAATCAAATTAACGATGGCGTTGAGCATGCCCACGAGCTGGCAAAATTTCTTAAAGATGTACCTAGTAAAATTAATTTAATTCCTTGGAATCCATTCCCTGGAGCACCGTATGCTCGCTGCTCTAATACACGCATTGACCGTTTTATGAAAACTCTGATGGGATACGGTTTTACAGTAATTGTTCGTAAAACACGTGGTGATGATATTGATGCAGCATGTGGGCAATTGGCTGGCGAAGTTGTTGACCGCACCAAAAGAACACTTTATAAAAAACAAAATCTAGTTCAGCAAACAATATAAAGATAAATCTTTATAAAGGAAGAATAGATGCAAAAATCGTTAATTATATCTAGCTGTTTTTTGATGGTGATACTATCGGGCTGTCAAACAAAAAACAGCTATGAGTTTGATCCTGAAAAGGCGGCTTTAGCTAGAATGCGACTTGGATTAGGTTATCTTGCTAAAGCTAATGAGTCAGAAGAAAATGTCAAAGCAGCACACTATAATCTTAAATTAGCGGCAAAGTATTCCCCAAATAATCCTCAAGTTATGTTAGCTATGGCAATGTTTGATCAACAAGTTGGCGAATACAACGAAGCCGAAATAATTTACAAACGAATTACGCAGATGCAACCAGGTAATGGATTATATCATGTGCATTATGGTTCTTTTTTATGTGGTCGGGATCGTTATCAAGAAGCAAAGCAGCAATTTCAGCAAAGCCTTGATTTAGATCGCCACCGTTGGAAAGCCGATGCTTATGAGCAATATGGCTATTGTGCTATCCAAAATAAAGATAAAAAAACAGCTGACTTAATGTTTAACCTACTTTTTCAATATGATGCAAACCGTCGAGATAGCGTCAAACAAACAGCTAAACTTTATCAAAGTAAAGGCGATATAAAAGTCGCAAATTATTTATTTTCAGTAACAAAAAAATAAATCATAACGAATGAATATTCAATAATAATTAAAGTAATATAATGTAAAGCAAGAGTATATGTCATGAGTTTTTGGGCTATTTTGTTGTTAGCACTGGCTATGTCAACCGATGCCTTTGCTGTCGCTGTATGTCGTGGAGTTTCGCTTAAATCAACCCCATTTTTAGGGGCACTCAAAGTCGGGATTTTATTTGGTGTTGTCGAGGCTATTACGCCATTACTGGGTTGGTTAATTGGCTATATTGCACTGCAATATATAGAACAATGGGACCATTGGGTTGTTTTTACTGTCATGTTATTTTTGGGTATTAACATGATTTACAGTAGTTTTAAAAATTCTGATGAAGATTGCCAAGATGATAAAGGAGCCTCATCAAAAAAATCTTCTTTAATATTAATTTTTACAGCGATATCAACCAGTATCGATGCATTTGCTGTTGGGGTTGGGCTGGCATTAGCGAGCGTCAATATCTGTTTTGCTGCAACAATGATTGGGATAGCAACCTGTTTTATGGTTACCATTGGGCTATTGCTAGGCAATAAATTGGGATGTTTAATTGGAAAGCGAGCAGAATTTTTAGGTGGTTTGGTACTTATTGTGATTGGTATAATTACACTTTATCAGCACCTATTTAATTAATCTTTTCTGACGTCCATCTAGCATATTTATGTAATTATCCATGAACTGTTAACACCTAAAGATAGCAGTTTATGAAAAGCACTTCTATTTGCTCTTTTTTTAAATTTTACAAAATGTCATATCAAAACTATGTGTATCTTGATTATAACCTGCTTTGAATGTTCCTTTATCATGATGATTTTATAAATTGAGTAATCATCTGTTAATGATTAAGTTACAAATCTTTACTGGTTAACATGACCATTTTGTAGAATTTCTATATCAATTTATATTTTATATCTATCAATTAAATTTTATATTTTTATTTAGCTTTAACTAATAGTTCTCGGAAGGGGGAATTATGAAAAAAAAACCATCCGCATCAGCGGATGGCTTAAGTTGATTTATATCGGTTGGATTATTGACGAAAATTACATCATTCCGCCCATACCACCCATGCCGCCCATGCCGCCAGCAGCACCTAAATCAGCTTTATCATCTTTAGGTAAATCCGTCACCATACATTCAGTGGTAATCATAAGACCAGCAACAGATGCAGCGTATTGTAATGCACTACGAGTTACTTTAGTTGGATCTAAAATACCCATTGCAATCATATCGCCATATTCTTCAGTGGCAGCATTGTACCCATAGTTACCTTGACCACCTTTAACTGCATTAACAACGACTGATGCCTCTTCACCACAGTTAGTCACGATTTGGCGTAATGGTGCTTCCATTGCACGAAGTGCAACTTTGATACCCACGTTTTGATCTTCGTTCGCACCGTTAAGTTCTGAAATTGCTGACGCAGCACGAACAAGAGCAACACCACCACCAGCAACAACACCTTCTTCAACGGCTGCACGGGTTGCATGTAAAGCATCTTCTACGCGAGCTTTTTTCTCTTTCATTTCAACTTCAGTTGCAGCACCCACTTTAATTACAGCAACACCGCCAGCAAGTTTTGCTACGCGCTCTTGAAGTTTTTCTTTATCATAATCAGACGTTGACTCTTCAATTTGTTTACGAATTTGTTCAACACGAGCAGAGATTAAAGACTCTTCACCAACGCCATCAATAATTGTAGTATTGTCTTTATTGATAACAACACGTTTTGCTTGACCTAAATCTTCAAGTGTTGCTTTTTCAAGCTCTAAACCGATTTCTTCTGAAATAACAGTACCAGCAGTTAAGATAGCAATATCTTGTAACATCGCTTTACGACGATCACCAAAACCAGGTGCTTTTACCGCAGCAACTTTAACAATACCACGCATGGTGTTAACAACTAATGTTGCTAATGCTTCACCTTCAACATCCTCTGCGATAATTAATAAAGATTTACCTGCTTTAGCTACAGCCTCTAAAACTGGTAATAATTCACGAATGTTAGAGATTTTTTTGTCTACTAATAAGATATAAGGGCTTTCTAATTCAACAGTTGCCGTTTCTGGTTTGTTGATAAAGTATGGAGATAAATAACCACGATCAAATTGCATACCTTCAACAACATCAAGCTCATCTTGTAAACCTGTGCCATCTTCAACAGTAATAACACCTTCTTTACCTACTTTCTCCATTGCTTGAGCAATTAAAGTACCAACAGTTTCGTCAGAGTTAGCTGAAATTGTACCTACTTGGGCAATCGCTTTAGAGTCAGCACAAGGAGAAGATAATTTTTTAAGTTCTTCAACTGCGGCTACAACTGCTTTATCAATACCGCGTTTTAAATCCATTGGATTCATACCCGCAGCAACAGCTTTTAATCCTTCATTAACAATCGCTTGAGCAAGCACGGTTGCAGTAGTTGTACCGTCACCAGCTGCATCATTTGCTTTAGAAGCGACTTCTTTCACCATTTGTGCGCCCATATTTTCGAATTTATCTTCTAATTCAATTTCGCGAGCAACAGAAACACCATCTTTAGTAATAGTTGGTGCACCAAATGATTTATCTAATACTACGTTACGTCCTTTTGGACCTAAAGTTACTTTAACTGCATCAGCTAATACATTAACGCCTTGAAGCATTTTGATGCGAGCGTCATTACCAAATTTTACATCTTTAGCTGCCATTTTCGTATTTCTCCTAAATTCTGTCTATCGTTTAATTATATGCCTATTATGATTGAACAATGGCTAGAATATCGCTTTCTGATAAGATAAGCACTTCTTCGTTATCGATTTTTTCAGTTTTAACGCCATATCCTTCATTGAAAATTACGGTATCACCCACTTTAACATCTAACGGCTGTACTTGACCATTTTCTAAAATACGACCATTACCAACAGCTAAAACTTCACCTCGTGTTGATTTACCAGCAGCTGAACCTGTTAAAACAATACCTCCAGCTGATTTTGATTCTATTTCTTTGCGTTTAATGATTACGCGATCATGCAATGGGCGAATTTTCATTAGTTATCTCCTAGCACTAATTTTAATTAAGATAATTATTAACAAAAATCATATAATTATGATTTTTTAATGTAGTGCACAATATATGGGGATATTTTAAAATTCTTCAAGAGAAAAAAATTAAAAAAAAGTCCAATTGATTATTTATTCATCACTCTTATGTTTAAACTCACCTTCAATAATGTCACTATCTTGATCATGTGTTTGTGATGACGAAAATTTTGATGTTATTGGTATTTTTCGAACAATAAATTCCACAATATGTTTTTGTACATGGGGTATTAATAAAATGATACCTAAAATATCAGTTAAAAATCCAGGAATAAGTAAGAAAAAACCAGCAAAAAGTAAAGCTACACTTTTAAAGATTTCATTTTTAGGACTTTGGTTATTTGCTATTTTTTGTTGCATGATACTAAGATTGTTCAAGCCTTGAGATTTAACTAATGAAAAACCAAGAATAGACGTTGCAATAATACAAATTAAAGCAAGAAAAATCCCCATTGTATTTGCAACTATTATGAAAAAACTAACCTCAAGATAAACATAAATGAAAAACATAATAAAACCAATAAATCGCATATAACAATTCCTATAAGCATAGTGACATATTATTAGAAACTAACTATTAATATGAAGATGATTAGCTATTTTTCAACCAAACGACATATTTTTTTTAAAAAATCTTACAAAAGGGATTGACGGATAATCACGAATCGTGTTTAATGTGCATCCATTGTTGCCCGGATAGCTCAGTCGGTAGAGCAGGGGATTGAAAATCCCCGTGTCCGTGGTTCGATTCCGCGTCCGGGCACCAATCACCAAATTCTAAGACCTGCTTCTAGCAGGTTTTTTTATGTCTAAAGCCTTTTCAAATAAGCCTTTCACCTTGTTTCACTACTCAACCGAATTCAACTGGAATTATCCTAAATAAAGTGAAAAATCGGATACAAACCTGGGTATATTTGGTTCGATAATGGCGTGTATCTTAAAAAAACATCCTTAACGTTTTGTTTTTAATGGTAAATGCGTGGTTTGCTTGTACGTAGAGTTTTTTCATCTGTATATTCTTTTCCTTGAGCGGTGAAAATGTTGTATGTTGGAACATATGCGAGTTTAAGGTCTAAAAAAACCACCGGTTGTACAGGTACTCAAACACTCAGCACAAACAAAAAAGAAGTAGAAAAATACCAATACTGTACTCATTTTTTGAACACCATGTTTATTTACATTAGATTCATTACACACCCATTAATATCTTACAAGATTATGATGCATACGATAACCGAATTAAAATTACATCAATTTTGTTTAGCTACGTTGATGAAACAGTCCAATGAAATGGTATGGTTCGGCAAATCAGACCATCGCTCACTAAACAACTTATTACTATTTTAAGTGCAAAGCATAGGGTGAAGAAGTTAATTAAGGTGATCCTGATATTCGGTGGTGTAATTGGAGCGATTATTTTGCTCATAATCCCCTATTGGAGAACCACAGCCCAGTAGTGCAGATCGCAATATCGATCAAAAGTTAACTGCAATACTGAATGTCGTTTATATTCGACTATTAGATAAGTCAAAAGTTGTTTTTCCTTTTGTGGAACTGGGTTGACTCCGATTTTAAAAATATCTTCAAAGTAAATATATTGATGGGTTTTAACGATCAATAAGATATTATTGTTCTATTTAAACGATATGACTTTACTGAAATAATCAATGAAAATGAATCTTTAACAAAAAAAGATTCAATGTATTGATACCCAATAAGACGGTTTATTTGATCCTAAAAAATAGTATAAAAATTAATAAAGTGACAATTAATATCAATAATCGTTAAATGATTTAATAAGTTAGTTAATCAATAAAAGGAGAAATGCATGGCTGTATATCGTTCAGATCCGGAATTGTTTTTTTTAAAAGAATGTGCCAACGAGGATCTAAAATTATTAGTTGATATATTAACTACCGATCCAAAAGATAAATGTACTCGTTACACTGAAACATTAACCAGTGATAGTGAATATAAAAAATACTATCCAAATCATAAAGCCTACTGGCAATCAATTGCAGCAGAGCTACAAACTTATGGCGGTAGTACAATAGGAAATATCTTACGAGGAAATCAAGGTGTTCCTTATCGTGAAATTTTAACCGATGTTTGCGATAAAATGAAAGTCAATTATAACAAAAACGCAGCAATAGAGTTGATTGAAATGAATCTTCTCTTGAAGATGTTAGAAGAGTCTATGGAGAAAATGTCAGAGGATGAGTTAAATCAATTTGTTCGTAATATGGGAATTGAGTTAACCAATCCAACTCCTGAATTAGTTATAATGGCATTGCAAACTTCAATAAAACTTTCTGGATTTGCTGCTTATCAATTAGCAACTACCGTATTAGCAAGTATTTTGAAAATTTTGGGAATTACTGCTAGTTTTGGTACATATATTCTTCTATCACAGGCTATTAAGGTGATCTCCGGTCCAATAGGTTGGGCAGTTAGTAGTGCATGGCTAGTTTCTGACATCGCTGGACCAGCTTACAGAGTTACAATCCCTTCTTGCATAATCATTGCCTATATGCGCCAAAAACATCTTTATGAAAAAAAACAAAAAGAAAATGGAGCTATTCAAACATAATCTATATTATAAAAAAATATTCTCAAACTACTATTAATATATATTTTAAAGCAATTGAGATACCAAATATAACTATCCCTTAAAATAGTACAGTAAAAGAGTAGAAAATTCTCTTTATTAACCCACAGAGGATTTAAATATGAAAAAAATGACTGAACATCAGATTGTATCTATTTTAAAAGAAGCTGAAGCCGGTATTCCCGTTAAAGGACTGTGCCGTAAATATGGCATGGGGAATTCAACTTTCTATAAATGGCGGGAAAAATACGGCGGAATGGAAACTTCAGACATCAAACGCTTAAAGGAGCTTGAGGCCGAAAACCGTAAACTTAAACAGATGTTTGCTCAGCTCAGTTTAAAAGCTCAACTTCAGGAGGAAATCATAATAAGGCTCTAGTGCCTACTAAGGCACGTAAAGCTTGGGCAGTGCAATTACAAGAAAGTCATTTTGTTACTATTGCCATGAGCTGCGCAATTGTTTGTAAATATCCCAAACTTAGTACACAACTCACGTAGAAAATCAAGCTGCCTGTTTTAGTGTTTTATACTCAATCGGCGTCATATTATTTAGTGCTTCATGAGGTCTTTCGGTGTTATAACTGGTTAGCCATTCTTCGGTTACCTTTCTTACTTGTTCCAGATTATTAAATAAATATAAATCTAATACCTCTGTGCGATAGGTACGATTAAATCGTTCAATATAGCCATTTTGATAAGGACTACTGGGCTGGATATAATCAATGGCTATATCATGGTATTTAGCCCAGTTTATAAAGGTTTTTCCTGTAAATTCTGGCCCATTATCGACCCGTATTTTTAATGGATACCCATGATATTCGGCCAGTTTATCTAAGTAACGGGTAATTCTCCCTGCCGGTAAGCTTACTGCAATATCAATGCCTAGCGCCTCACGATTAAAGTCATCGATGACATTGAATGTCCTAAAGCGACGTTGATTACCACTACTGTCACTCATAAAATCCATTGACCAGCATTCACCTTGTTTATTAGGAACCAATAGCTTTTCTAGTGTTCGTGGGGGGATACGTTTTTCACGTTTAGCCCTAATATTAAGTTTTAACTCACAATACACTCGATAAACACGCTTATGATTCCATTTATAGCCAAGCTTTCTGATGCGATTAAAACATTTGGGAAAGCCCCAGCGTAAATGCTTGTCAGTGATAGTACTTAATACTGATATTATCACCGTGTAACTATCCCCTAAAATAGTACAGCAAAAAAGTAGAAAATTCTCTATGATACAAGTAAAGGGGATTTAATTATGAAAAAAATGACTGAACATCAAATCGTCGCTATTTTAAAAGAAGCTGAAGCAGGTATTCCTGTCAAGGAACTCTGCCGTAAATATGGCATGGGGAATTCAACTTTCTATAAATGGCGAGAAAAATACGGCGGAATGGAAACGTCAGATATCAAACGCTTAAAAGAGCTGGAGGCTGAAAACCGTAAGCTTAAGCAGATGTTTGCCGAACTGAGCTTAAAATCCCAGCTTCAGGAAGAAATCATAAAAAAGCTTTAGTGCCAACTGGGGCACGTAAAACGTGGGCACAGCAACTACAACAAAATCATTTGGTTACTATTGCTATGAGTTGTGCCATTGTTGGCTTAAGTCGTTGTGCTTACTATTATCAACCTAAGTTACAGGATGATTCGGTGATTGTTTCGGTATTGAATGCTATCACAGACCGGCATTTACGCTGGGGCTTTCCTAAATGCTTTAATCGTATCAGAAAGCTCGGCTATAAATGGAATCATAAACGGGTATATCGGGTGTATTGTGAATTAAAGCTTAATCTCAGGGTAAAGCGTAAAAAACGTATTCCTCCACGAAGCCCAGAAAGGCTATTGGTTCCTAATAAACAAGGTGAATGTTGGTCAATGGATTTTATGAGTGATAGTAGCTGTAATCAACGTCGCTTTAGGACATTCA